>DATHJP010000663.1:0-21397 GCA_035489695.1 Terriglobales bacterium | reverse complement strand
GGTCTTTTCCTGAGAAACGGTTTCATCATTATCGAACCCTCGGCACGGCGGGAAGAAGTGGGGTGGCAGCAAGTTTTTCTTACGGGGAAAAGGATTATTACCTCGGCGGTTCGCCGGTATGGCAGATCTTTCGGGTTGCTTACCGGGCGACAAAGCAACCGGTCGACGGCATAGCCATGCTCGCAGGCTATTGTTGGGCTGCGCTGCGACGAACGGAACGACCTGTCACTCCCGAATTGATGCGATTCCATCGGCGAGAACAGATGAAAAAGCTAAAAGCAATTTTTCGCACGTTATTGAAGCGGCAAAAGGTTGACGGATTTTATTTGACAACGGACGATGTTAGCAAGAGTTCTTAACATGATCCGAAAAGGGGCGATGCGAGTCTCCGCCTTGGGAGATTGGATTGGGAATAGCATCGATGGCAGCCGACACATTTTTCCGTGAGTACACGTCGTCAGACGCGATCACAAAGTACACGCGGGGCACAGCGGGTTTCGGGATCAGCTATCTTCTCGATCATGATTATAAGGCGATCTATCTAAAGGCGCTCGACTTGCTACCCCCCGACGTTAAGCAACGTGGCATTCGCGTCCTGGAATTCGGGTGTGGCGCAGGAATGAATCTCCTCCATCTCGTCGGTGTATTGAATCGAGAAGGTGTTAAGGTTTTGCAAGGTGTCGGCACGGATTTTTCGCCCGTGCTCATCGACACGGCCAAGCGGGAGGCAAAGGATTATCTTCCAGACGTCGACCGGCAGCGAATCGAATTCTACGTCGCCAGGAATGAAACCTTGATGGAGGACTTGTCGCCAGTGCTCGGGAAGAGCAGATCAGAGATGGAAGAGTCCTTTGACTTTATTCTGGGTATAAACACGATCCGTTACTGTCATCGGGAAAAAAAGGAAATGGATTGTGCACAAGCCATCTTCGATTTGCTTGTGCCGCGGGGCGTATGTGTCGTGATTGATATGAACGATCGGTTTCCGCTTTTTCGAAGTGCACTGAAAGATCGACTGAGGGGGGAGGACAGGAGCAAACCGGATTACTATCTTCCCTCCTTACAGGAGTACGCTCGTCCGTTTGCGGAAACAGGTTTCGAGGTGCTGCGGAAGGAGCACTTCTGCTGGATCCCGCACTCCTCGGGGCCATTCATGTGTCAAATCCTCCGCCTTCTCTCACCGGTGCTCGACACGCTCGCAGGATCTCGCGCCATGCGCTCGCTTGTGCTGGCGAGAAAGCCTGCCTGCCACGGTACCGCAGGCGCGCGCGCGTCCAAGTAATCCTGACTTCGTCATGCAGCAAGCAGTATTGTTGACCGCTCCTGGCGCATCATCGCACGGCAGCAATTTAGCCAAATTGCTCAATTTCTTTGGCGTGCCGTGGCAGAATTCGACGGCAGACGAGTTTTTCGCACAGATTTATAAAGGCGATGAAAACTCAACCAAGTTCAGGCTGCTATCCTCGGCCGGCGCCTTCCTGGAAGTGATTGACCGTTTAAAGGGCAATCCTGAAAGTGTTCGCCTATGGTCCAGGCGTGTTCATTCCGCATTCGTTTACGCAGGAGATAGTCCTGAAATTCTGCAAAAGCTGGCACGGAAACTGACCGGAGATAACGCGACTGTAATTCGCGAAATAAATTCTACGGCGGAAGATCTTCGCGTAACGGATCAGTGGAATGATTTTTGCGCGGTGATGGCCGGCGTGCGGGTTACTGCTTCTGCTGCGGACGTTCAGGCCAGTCTCATTTTGAACAGGTCGAACCGCAACGGGAGAAACATCATTGCGGCCGACGAAGGCGCCACTTTTTTAACGGTCGAATACGAAAATGTGGCTGTGTTCCTTTCGAGTTCGAAGAGCGTCATCGACATAGACTCTAAACTGACATCAGAAAATTTTGACATTCGGGAACACTTCCTCACTGCAGTACCTGTTGTCCTGTATATCAAATGGGCTTTTGCGGGCGTCTGTTGGAATTCGCCGGAAGCAAATGCATCCCTAGTTATCGACGATCCCTTGCTCAAACCGGATTATGGCTGCGTTAATTTCAAAGAGCTGCTGGCGTTAATGGAGCGCTATCACTTTGCGACGAATATTGCATTCATCCCCTGGAATTGGCGCAGGAGTAATCCGGATGTAGCACGGTTGTTTAGGCAGAGGCCTGAGCACTATTCGCTCTCAATTCACGGCTCTGACCATGTCGCGGCAGAATTTGGTAGCCGTAACCGGGGACGGCTTTATTGGAAGACCAAACGGGCAGTTGATCGCATGTCCGACCACGAAACAAGCACCGGAATTTCCCACGAGAAGGTCATGGTGTTTCCCCAGGGGATTTTTTCAGAAGCCGCAATGGATGTGCTTAAGCGTTCCAACTTCACCGCGGCCGTCAACACAGATGTGTTGAGCGTCGATCCCCGCTCGCCGGCGATCAGGATTTCCGATGTTTGGGATGTCGCCCTGATGCGTTACGGCAGTTTTCCCATCTTTACGCGGCGCTCCCCGGAGCAAAAAATCGCCAACTTTGCTTTCGATATTCTGCTCGGCAAACCCTGCATCATCGGCAGCCACCATGATTTTTGTCGCGACCGCTACAAACATCTGCTGGATCTCGTGAATGGTCTCAATGCCCTGGCACGGCCGCTGTCATGGCGCAGCCTGGGCGAAGTGGTGAGACGCAGTTTTCGCCAGCGAGAATCCTCACTCGGTGTGTTGGAAATTGAGATGTACGCCACTGAGCTGCGACTTGAAAATTATTCTCGTCAGCGGCAACGGTATCTGATTCGACGGCGCGAGCCGGAACCGTTGGATATCAAAGACGTTCGCGCTGACTTCAGGGAGCTTACCTGGAGCTTTTCTGATGGATGGGTGCGGTTTGAATTAGAACTAGAAGGTGGCCAGCAAGCAACCATCAGAATTCAATTCCGCGATATGATTGCTGGCAGCGATGGCAAAGAGAATTTCAGCTACCGGGTCAAGGCGCGGTTACGGCGGTACCTTTCGGAAGTGCGCGACAACTACATCGTAAAAACCAAACTTCGGCTTTCACGCCTGTTCGAGTGATTCGGCGACGAGCGAAACGTTTGATGCAGGCGACGATAAAACCCAACCAAATTGCGAATCGCGTGTCCCGCGTGCTGGCCGATTTCACCAAATGGGTCGAAATTTTCGGTGAGACTTCGCACGATCACCAGAGCTTTTTCGCCGGTCCGGTGGGCAGGCAGGCAAAAGCGCTTTACTATCGGAACCGGGTCGTCGGCACCGCCGCCGTTGCGCCGATGATTTTTTGCGAGGCGTTCCTGCCGTCGGCGCGCCGGCTGTTCCATCATCCGACCCGATTTCCGATTGCCGACGCTCATTACGCGATGGGTTTTGCTTTCCTCTTTCAAGTCACCAACGATGAGGTGCATTTGCGGAGAGCCACCCACTTTCTCGAAGAACTGAAGAAGAGCCGGTCCCCGGGGTTCGAGGAATACTGCTGGGGTTATCCCTACGATTGGGTCACCCGTAACGGGACGATTAAAGAACAAACACCGCTCATCACCTCGACTCCATATGCTTACGAAGCGTTCCTTCAAGTAACGGAACTTGTCGAAGGTACAACAAGTCCAGAGGACAGAGGACAGAGGACGGAGGGCGGAGGGCGGGCGTCAGCGGTCGGAGGTCAGAGGTCAGAAGCGTTGCTTGATGATTACAAGCAAATCCTCGAATCTATCGCACGCCATGCGTTCACAGACATCAAGGACTTTCCGATCTCGGAAAACGCCAGCAGTTGTTCCTACACACCTTTCGACAAGGGCGGAGTCATCAATGCCGCAGCTTATCGCTCTTTTCTGCTGACGAGCGCGTCACAAATCTTCTCCAAGGAAGAGTACTGGCTGACTGCGGAGCGGAATCTAAAGTTTGTCCTCGATAATCAGAATCCCGATGGCTCCTGGTTCTATGCCGTCGATGGCGTCCGTGACTTCGTGGACCACTACCACACCTGTTTTGTCATGAAAGCATTGGCCAAGGTCCACGCTCTCACGGGCCATGCGGCAACGCTTAAGGCGTTGGGAAAAGGGGTGAGTTATTATCAGAATAACCTCTTCGACGCGGACGGCCTGCCGAAACCGTTCTCACGGGCTCCCCGCCTGACCGTTTACAAGCGCGAGCTCTACGACTGCGCAGAGTGCATTAACCTCTGCCTGCTGTTGCGCGACCGATTTCCTCAATTAGAGAAGACCTTGGAAACGGTCATTCAAGGCGTCTTGAAAGATTGGATTAAACCGGATGGTTCTTTCCGATCGCGCCGGCTGCACTTCGGCTGGGACAATGTTCCTATGCACCGCTGGGGGCAGGCGCAGATGTTCAGGAGCCTCGCTTTTTATCTCCGTGAGTCGATAAAAGCGCGAGCGCATAGAGATCAGAGATCAGATGTCAGAGATCAGTCCCAACCTCTCAACTTCTCAACCCCCAACCTCTCAACTTCCTAATGTGCGGCATTTGCGGCCAGTTTAACTTTGCCGGAAGCGAGCCGGTAGAACCGGAAACACTCCGGCGGATGACCCAAACCATGGTCCACCGCGGGCCGGACGACGATGGTTACTTTATCTCCGGTTCGATCGGACTCGGTTTCCGGCGGCTTTCTATCATCGACTTGGCCGGCGGTCATCAACCGATGTCGGACGCGGAGGAAACAGTCTGGGTGATCTTAAATGGCGAGATTTACAACTTTAAGGAACTACGCGGCGAATTGGAACAACGCGGTCACGTTTTTCAGACCCGCTCGGACACCGAGGTGATCATTCACGGTTACAAAGAATGGGGGACCGAGGTCCTCGATCATCTTAACGGAATGTTTGGTCTGGCTATTTGGGACGTGGCTAAAAAGCGCCTCGTGGTGGCTCGCGATGCCCTGGGCATTAAGCTCATCTATTATAGGGTCACCAACGGCCAGCTGACCTTCGGTTCCGAAATCCGTCCTGTTCTCGCCGCCGACGACTCCAAAACAGACGTAGATCCGGCCGCGCTCAATCTCTTTCTCCGATTTCGCTACACCCCGTCGCCTTTGACGATTTTTCAAGGTATTCGAAAGCTTGCGCCGGGAACGATGCTGCTGGTGGAGAACGGCGAATGCCGGGAACGGCGCTGGTATAACTACAAACGAATTCCGTTCCTGAGTCATAAGAGTGAGAAGGAAGCAGCCGAAGAGCTGTTAGAGCTATATCGAGGCGCGGTCCGACGGCACCTGCTTAGCGATGTTCCGGTGGGAATTCTGCTGAGCGGCGGCCTCGATTCGGGCCTCCTTCTCGCACTCATGAATGAAGAGGGCGGACCATGGCCGGCCTATACCATCGGCTATGGCGAAACATTTGAAGACGATGAGCTGACCGATGCGGCTGAAACCGCCAAGGCTTTAGGTGCACGACACATCACAATCAAACTCGATCGCGCTGAGTTTGAGCGATCCCTGTCCCGTATTGTGCAGTGTTTAGAAGAGCCGATTGCGGCCTCTTCCATCGTGCCGATGTACTTTGTCTGCCAGCGAGCGCGCCAGGATGTAAAAGTTGCGTTGATCGGGCAAGGACCGGATGAGCTATTCGGAGGGTACAAGCGACACCTGGGTGTTTATTACGGAGATTGGTGGCGCCGGTTGCCCAAGGCCCTTCGCTCGGCTATTGGCTTCGCGATCCGTGGGCTGCCGCGGAATGAGATGCTGAAGCGCGGCGTGTCTTCGTTGGCGACGAACGATCGGTTGAAGCGCTACCAAGACGTGTTTTCTCTGGCGCCAGCAACAACGATCGATGGACTTTTTCGGGCCGATCTCATCCCAAACGGACAAAGTCATGAAATGGTCGATTACTGGCAAGGGCTAGTGCCGCAAATGGCGCACACAGACGAACTGGGCGGATTTCAATTGCTTGAGATCCGCTCCTCTTTGCCCGACGAGCTGCTGATGTACGCGGACAAACTGTCGATGGCTCACAGTTTGGAGGTCCGTGTTCCGTACCTGGACCGAACGGTGGTGGAATATGTCCAAAAGCTGAATGCCGACCTTAAGATCCGAAATGGCAGCCGGAAATGGTTGCACCGGCGGGTTTGCGCAAGTTATTTGCAGCCGCGGATTCTCAAACGCAAGAAGCGTGGGTTTGCGGTGAACGTAGTGGACGAATGGTTTCGCTCCTCGCTTAAAGGCGACCTTCCGGAAACGCTTCTGGACGAAAACTCTCTGATGTTTGATTTGCTCGAACCGAAGCCCGTGCGGCAGCTTCTAAAAGCTCACCAATCAGGACGACACGACAATCATAAGCTTTTGTTCAGTCTGGTGATGTTCGAACAATGGCTGCGGGTCGCGCGTTCGAATCAGGTGCAGCAACCAAGAGAGTTGCAGCCAGTATTGTGAACTGAACTCGATGGAGAGGTGGCTGAGTGGTTTAAGGCAGCTCGCCTGAAAAGGCAGCTATGCGGGAAACCGCATCGGAGGTTCGAATCCTTCCCCTCTCCGCAATCCGAAGAGACGATTAGCGGATTAGCTTGGAAAGGCAGCTTCTTGGAATCGATATGGAGGTGGGCGGCAGGAAAATCGTGATCGAAGGCAAGATTCCTCGGATCGCTAGGCTCGAACAAGAGTGGTACGAGGACGTCGAAGATCCGCAAATGCTGATTAACGAGATTGCGAAGATCAAGCCCAAGCCGGATATCTTCACATTCTGGCAGCGCCTGCCTGAGCTGGAGCCCAAATATATGTACTCCATGGCGATAGATTCTATCGCAGCGCTCCCGATAAAAAGCTATACGTTTTGGTTGGAGAAACAGATCGACGCGGCAGCTCGAAACAAGGTGCGAAAAGCCCAAAAGAAGGGTGTTGCAGTGAGAATGGCCAGCTTTGATGACCACTTTGTTCAGGGAATGACATCGATCTTCAACGAAACTCCCATCCGGCAAGGCCGTCGTTTCCTGCACTATGGTAAGGATTTCGAAACGATAAAACGCCAATTCAATCGGTTCTTGTTCCGGGAAGAACTATTTGGCGCATATCTGGGCGAAGAGCTGGTAGGGTTCATTATGCTGGCCGACGCCGGAAAATACGCGGTTCTGGGCCAGATTATCTCAAAAATCGCTTGTCGAGACCTGGCGCCAAATAATGCGCTCTTAGCTAAAGCCGTGGAACGCTGTGCAGAGAGAGGAATCCCATATTTAGCATACGCGTACTGGCTTGACGATGGTCTCGGTGACTTCAAACGAAGCAACGGTTTCCAGAAATTTGATCTCCCCCGGTACTTTGTACCCCTTACGCAAAAAGGAAAAGTGGCTTCGAGTCTCGGTCTTCATCGTGGCTGGAAGAATGCTCTTCCAAAACAAATTCGGGATCCGATAAAACGACTCAGAGCGCGGTGGTATTATCGGTGAAGTCGGTTACGCTTTCATTCGCACTAAAATTGTATGGCTCGTGACGCCTCACTAATGCTCGACACTTCCCAAAGCATAAACGCTCCGCGGAGTAAGCCCAATTCGGCGCGTCGTTGTCTACCGACGTTCCTCGGAATCGGTTCCATGCGATGTGGTTCGACCTGGCTTTATCAAGTGTTGCGGTGCCATCCGGATATACGGCTTAGTGATCGTAAGGAGATGGACTTCTTCTTCATGTATCGGATGCTTCAACACGATTTGAACTGGTACGAAGCGCAGTTTGCACCAGAGAATGGAGGTGCACCCAAACCAGTCCGGGGTGAAATTTCGCCTCTGTATGCCCGATTGAAAGAATGGCAAGTCAGGCGAATCGCGGACTTGCTCCCAAATCTCCGCATTATCTTGACATTGCGCCATCCGATCGAGCGCGTGTGGTCCCAAGCTCTCATGGAATTTGGACACCACAGCGGTAGAGATGTTCGGGAGGTCGGTGCCGTCGAGTTCCTGCGACAGGTCGAGCGACCGCGCAACGTGTTGTCCTCTGATTACTGCCGCACTATAAAAATCTGGTCCGGGGCGTTCGGACGCGAAGCATTGCACATCGATTTGTTCGATCGGCTGCGCGGTGATCCACAGGGTTACGTCAATGACATTCTAAGGCACATCGTGGCTGCTACACCGTGGGCTCTGCCAGCAAAATTCATAAAACAAAAAGTCCATGCTACCAATAGCTTGGTTGAGCACGAACGCGAGATTCCGGAAGCGGTGCAATGGTACATTGCAGATCGATTTCTGGAGCCGACCGAACGACTCAACGAGCTTTTGGGAGGTTGGGTGTCGAGCTGGGTCGAGGAGATGCGCACAATTCGGGGAAAGACAAGGCTCAGCTGGCGGATCCTGAGGGACGTGAATCGTAGCCTGCTTTCGGTTCCAGAAAGGGCGGCGTACGAGGCTTACCACGCGGCTCTTGATGCAAGACTCTGGCTTCGCTGGCGGCAGCTTCAAAGGTCTTATGTGTCCGCTCTTAGATTAGTGTAGAATTGAGATAGCGCCCCTCGACCCTCTGAGCTAGTAGCGCAATTAAAGCGCAGGCACTAAAGCGGTTTCAAGAGAGCGGAAGCGAAATTGTCACGTAACAAAAGTATTAACCGTTAGGTAAAAACCTTCTTCATGCCGGGCATAGTTGGAATCATCAGTAAAAGACCCAGGGAGGAGTGTCGCTGCCTGGTGAGGTCGATGGTCGCGTCAATGGAGCACGAGGCGTTCTATATTTCAGGCGCCCACTTTGTTCCTGAAATGGGAATCTATGCCGGTTGGGTGGCACACGAAGATTCGTTCGCGGCCGGACAAGTATTTTTCAACGAACAACAAGACATTGCACTTATTTTTTCAGGCGAGTGTTTTGTCGATAGACAAATCCGAGATGATCTCAGGCAAAAGGGGCACAGATTTGAATCTAACGATGGTGCGTTGTTGGTTCATCTTTACGAAGAGGAAGGCAACCGGTTCTTTGAAAAACTAAACGGCCTCTTTAGCGGCCTGTTGATCGATAAGAGGCTGAAGAATGCCTTTCTCTTCAATGATCGCTATGGTGTTGAACGCATTTACTGGCACGAGACCAGAGATGCCATCTATTTCGCCAGCGAGGCCAAAGCCCTCCTCCGGGTCTTGCCAGAGTTGAGAACATTTGACGAAGAAGGAGTCGCGGAGTTTTTGACTTTTGGATGCGCTCTGGAATCGCGGACTTTATTTCGAAACATCAATGTGCTCCCCGGAGCATCGCTCTGGTCTTTTGAAAACGGAAAATGTTATAAGAGAAAATATTTTTCTGCGGAAACATGGGAGTCTCAACCCACTCTTTCAACTGAATCCTTCACATCTCAATTTCGCGAGACATTCAAACGAATTCTGCCCCGCTATTTTGACTCCGACTCAAGAATCGGAATTTCCCTGACTGCTGGTCTGGATGGTCGAATGATCATGGCTTGTCGGCCCGACACTGCTGAGGCCTCAGTTTGCTATACCTTTTGCGGACAGAACCAACAAACTCTGGATGCTCAACTGGCGGCCCACGTGGCTGAGGCATGCGGCCTCGAACATCAAATTTTGCGAATAGGGGGGGATTTTTTCTCGAACTTCGCATTGCATGCGGATCGAACGGTTTACATCACAGACGGTTGTCTAGGGATTTCGGGCGCTCATGAGATTTATCTGAACGGAGAGGCTCGCCAAATAGCTCCCGTGCGCCTGACAGGTGTTTTCGGCGGTGAAATTCTGAGAGGAGTATCCATGTTTAAGCCGATCCGCCTCTCACCTCGCCTTGTAAATCCGGACATAGGCCAGTCTCTAAGTTGTTTCGCGCAGGAGCGGAAAGGCAATAGTCAGCATCCGGTGACCTTCGCAGCCTTCTGTGAGATACCGCAGAAGCGGTTCGGACCTCCGGCGGCAAGCCGTTCGCAGGTCACTTTTCGAACCCCTTACCTTGATAACGAAATCGTCGCTCTCGCTTATCAGATTCCGGAGAGCCTTCGGATGTCAGCTATCCCAGCTTTGGAGCTTATAGAAAGTAACGACCCGGTTCTCAACAATATTCCGACCGACATGGGACAGATTGGCGAAATTCGCGGCATAGCTGCGGCCTTAAGGCGCTTTTTTTCCAAGGCAACGTTCAAACTCGACTACCTTCACAACGAGGGATTGCCTCACTGGTTTTCGCCTCTCGATCCCGTGTTCACACGGGTTGCTTCCGGTTTGAAGATTGTCGGGCTCCATAAATATTTGCATTACCGGAGTTGGTTTCGGAAAGAGCTAGCCGAGTACGTAAGTGAAATTCTATCAGACAGTCGAATCCAACAAAACCCTCTGTGGAATTCGGATTTTCTCGGGTCCATGGCGAGTGAACACATCCGCGGTCGGAAGAATTATGTCCTTGAGCTTGACGCAGTAATGACGCTTGAAGCTGTCGAGCGACTTCTCTTTCGCGATCTTTGTCGTGAATCCAAACCGGTCGCGGCTCTCGCAACTTCGGCTGCAATCGCCGTTGCGCCCGCACGTCACATTACTCCGGTCAAGAACGAGGCGCAAAATTGACATAGAAACGATGGCCATTATCTGTCGAAAATACAATCTCTTATTCATAATGACTCCCAGGACAGCGTGTACAGCGATCGGAGAATTACTCTGTGAACATTATGATGGAGAGTTTTTGCCTGCCGAAGATATTCTGGATTCTCATGGGTTCATATCTGTTCAGAAGAAGCACACCACGCTATCACAACTCCTTGAGTATAAGCTTCTGACTGCAGGAGAAGTAAAATCGCTGCTGAAAGTGGCGGCTGTGCGCAATCCATTCGATAGTCTTGTCTCTTTATACTTTAAGCAACGCCTTAAGTACCAACCATTGCTTGCCGATTCATCTTCCTGGGTGAACCGTTCACCCCGCTACGCTGAGAACATGAGATACGCGCAGACGCACTCCTTCAACGAATGGGTTCTCAAGGTGTCTTACCGGAAGGCCATCAAGAGACTATTAGGATTGCGAGCCTCTATGTTCGCTGACCACACACTTGGTATGGATGGGGTTATAAGATATGAAAGCATTGAGAAAGATTTCAAGGAAGTATTCGGCAAAGCTGGGATCCCGTGGAAAGCGGATATTCCAAACGTAAACCGAACCGACGAAAGGATCGATCGGGACTATAGATCCTGCTACTCTCGATTGGCAGCATTCGTAGTGGGCTTTGCATACTCTTATGATCTAAAGACGTATGGCTATCAATTTTGAACCTACATCGCCTTAGAGATCCATTGATGGGCCATTTGGATACTCTCACTGTGCAGGTTTGCGAATTGGCGCGGCAGGCTGGTAAGGAGATCATGCGTTTCTATGGAGCTGGGGCAGGCGTAACCTGGAAAAAGGACGCGTCGCCGTTAACCTTGGCCGATAGCGCGTCACATGACTTTCTGGTGAAATCCCTCCAATCTCTAATGCCCGAGGCAACTGTGATTTCAGAGGAGTCGGACGAAGCAACTGAGGGCGCAATCGATGCTGCCAAATCATTCTGGTTGGTGGACCCGCTGGACGGGACGAAGGAGTTCCTTAAAGGGACAAACGAGTTTACGGTCAACGTTGCTCTCATAGAGGCTGGATCACCGGTATTGGGCGTCATTCACGCTCCAGCACTCAGTCTTACCTACTACGGTGCGCGAAATCTCGGGTCTTGGCGCCAAGCTGGCGATCTACCTGCAACTCGGATATCGACCCGACCAGCCGGTCCCTCTCATTTAGCTGTCGTCGCCAGTAAGGACCATGCAGGGCCTTTGGTCGGCGCAATGTTGGAGCGTTTGGCGAGCCCGCAGCTTCAATCCATGGGAAGCTCCCTCAAGTTTTGTCTGGTGGCGGAAGGTAAGGCCGATGTCTATCTGCGAGATTTGCCAACTATGGAATGGGATACCGCGGCAGCCCAGTGCATCGTTGAAGCCGCTGGCGGCGGTCTATACTCGTTAGATACGAAACCTCTGCGATACGCCAAGCCGGGCTTGAAAAACCCGGCCATCATGACAGTCGGAGATGTCCACTTCGACTGGTTGCCGTTAGTCTTGCCGAACGGTAACAAAACGGTTTGAACACCTTAATCACTAAGCTCGGAGCTACCGGTGATGTCGTGCGCACGACTCCTCTTCTGCGCCGACTGCCAGGTGATATCACGTGGATCACAGCGGAGAAGAACACTGTGTTACTCCGAGAATTAAAGGACAATCTGCGCTGTCTTTCCTGGGAAGAACGAGAACGCGCACCAGATAGACATTATGATCTCGCAATCAACCTGGAAGACACTCTCGATGTTGCACGTTTTCTAAACACCGTCAGGAGCGGTGAGATTTTCGGCGCGTATCTCGATTCCAGCAACTCCCTGCGCTACACCGAAAATTCTAAGGTATGGTTCGATCTTAGCCTCATCAGCTCCCATGGCCGGCAAGAGGCTGATCGGCTGAAACTGCTTAACCGGCGCACTTATCAAGAGATGATTTTCGATGGTCTTGGTTTGCGCTTTGCCGGTGAAACATATTTGCTGCCGGAGCCAGTCGAAACGGGATTATCTGGGGACGTGGCGATTGCTGCCGATTCCGGCCCAATCTGGCCGATGAAGAAATGGGCTTATTATGATGAGCTCAAACAACGCCTTGAAGATCAAGGTCTGGTGGTGAATGTGCTGCCCAAGAGGGAATCACTCCTGGAACACCTGTCGGACGTCCAAAACCACCGCTGCCTCGTCGGGGGCGACAGCCTGCCCATGCATTTCGCCCTGGGAACAGCAACACCTTGCGTCTCGCTCTTCACCTGTACGAGTCCATGGGAGATTTACGATTACGGGGTTCAGAAAAAGATCGTTTCGCCTCTCTTGGAAGAATTTTTTTACAAACGCGGCTACGACGAGCGCGCGACAACGGCCATCAGCGTGGACGAGGTCGAAAGTGTCGTCCTCGCACAACTCGTAGCTTCAGTGCCGGCCGCCAGCCGCACTGCCGCGACATGAGCAGAAAAACAGAGATCAGCCCCGTGCGCCAAGGCTACAGCCACCCAGCGAAGGTCAGAGGGCTGGTCACCGAGGACGGCATCGAGGACCGAGAAGAAGCAGGGATCGCGGGTCGTCAATCGCAAATCAGCAATCAGCAATCAGCAATCAGAATCGCCCTCCTAACCGGCGGCGGCGATAAACCGTACGCTCTTGGTATCGCAGCAGCTCTCACTTGCCGCGGAATACACCTCGATTTCATAGGAAGCGACGATTTGATCAGTCCGGAATTGCTGGCCAATCCACGGGTTGACTTCCTTAACTTGCGAGGCGATCAAAGGCCGGAAGCAAGCCCAGTAGCAAAGGCGCTAAGAGTCTTGCACTACTATGTGAGGCTCGTTCGCTATGCAGCAACTGCAAGACCAAAGGTATTTCACATATTGTGGAACAACAAGTTTCAGCTCGTTGACCGCATCCTGCTGATGTTCTATTACAAAGCCCTGGGTAAGCGCGTAGTCTTCACGGCCCATAATGTGAATGCGGGCGAGCGAGATTCCAACGATTCCTGGCTGAATCGGTGTGCGCTGAAGATTCAGTATACGTTAAGCGATCACATTTTCGTTCACACCGACGGGATGAAAGGTGAACTGGGCACGGAGTTCTCCATTCCTAAAAGGAAAATAAGCGTGATTCCATTCGGAATCAACAACACGGTGCCCAACACCAGCCTTTCCAGTGCGGAGGCGAAATGCGGGCTGGGCATAGATAGCAGCGATAAGGCTGTGCTCTTTTTTGGAAACATCGCGCCTTACAAAGGACTTGAATACCTGGTCGCGGCCTTCTCAGACCTCGTAAGGGAAGATCGAAGTTACCGGTTGATTATCGTGGGAAAGCCTAAAGGGTCGGAAGACTACTGGAAGCAGATCCAGGAGACCATTGCACGCAGTTGCATCCGTGATCGCGTTATTGAAAAAATCGAATATGTCCCGGATGAGACGACAGAATTATACTTCAAGGCGGCCGATGTTTTAGTTCTACCGTATGCGCAGGTGTTTCAGAGCCAAAGCGGCGTGCTTTTTCTGGGATATAGTTTTGGACTGCCTGCCATCGCCGCTGATGTGGGCAGCTTGCGAGAAGAAATTATCGAAGGCAAGACGGGGTTTGTTTTTCGGCCGCAAGATTCATTCGATTTGGCAAGAACGATAGAGCGCTACTTCGCGAGCGACCTTTTCCTCAACCTTGAAGGCCGGCGAACGGAGATCAAGGAGTACGCTAATGAACGATATTCATGGGACAAGGTAGCCAAGATTACAACGGCCGTTTACTCGGATCTTTTGACTAAGTGCCGGCCTCTGACCTCTGACCTCTGACCTCTGACCTCATGAAACCTTTGGTTTCAATTCTCATTCCAGCGCATAACGCTGAGCAGTGGATCGGTGACACGATCCGGTCCGCACTGGAGCAGACATGGTCGAGGAAAGAAATCATCGTGGTTGACGATGGGTCTCGCGATCAAACCCTTCAAGTGGCACGACAGTTTGCTTTTAAGACAGTCTCCGTTGTCACTCAGGAAAACCAGGGCGCGGCCGCAGCCAGAAACAAGGCCCTCCAACTTTGCCAGGGGAACTATATTCAGTGGCTGGATGCCGATGATCTCCTCTCGCCGGACAAGGTTGCCAAGCAGATGGCGGCAGCACAGGCGTGTCAGGACGAACGCAGACTCCTATCTTCAGGCTGGGGATATTTCATGTATCGACCCGCCAGGGCGAAGTTCATTCCGACCGCTCTTTGGTGCGACCTGGCTCCGCTGGAGTGGCTGCTTCGCAGATGGGAGCAAAACCTTCATATGCAGACCGCGACGTGGGTTGTCAGCCGCGAACTGACCGAAGCCGCGGGCCCTTGGGACCTGCGGCTTCTGAACAATGACGATGGAGAATACTTCTGCCGCGTTTTGAAAGCGAGCAGCGGCGTCCAGTTCGTGGCCGACACCAAAGTATTCTATCGCCAGACGGCTTCCAATCGATTGAGCTACGTTGGCCGTTCCAACAAGAAAATCGAAGCTCATTTTCTCGGCATACGACTACAGATGAGCGTTCTTCAGTCGCTGGACGATAGCGAAAGAGTTCGGGCCGCTTGCTTAAAACGCTTACAGACGTGCCTAATCCACTTTTACCCGGAATGGCCCCATATTGTTGAGCAAGCGCAACAGCTTGCTCACGGAGTTGGGGGTACACTAAGGGTACCTCGCTTGCGTTGGAAGTACCGCTGGATCAGGCCACTCTTTGGTTACGAGTTTGCCAAGCGCGTGCAATTTCTGCTGCCCAAGATTAGATGGTCTATCGCCAGCTCGTGGGATAAGGCGTTGTTTTTATGGGGAAATCGCAAGGCCCTTAGTATAACGCCCTTTGTCGGCAAAGTTCACGGTATTTCCCGAATGGTTTTCGCTTTCCGCGGCAAAAACGGTTCAAGCCTGGGGCGATAAGCAGCCCCTCGTCATAAGATGATAGATAAGAGTTTCATTGCTATACCCGAGGCCCACCGAGATAGCTCTACGTCAACGGAAACTTCCGGCCGTACCTATTCCGACAAAGGACTCGAGCGTAATCAGAAGCATCTTTCCACTGATCATCTCCTAGCGAACCTTAAAGGGCACACTATCGCCAGCGGGGCGGTTACATTGTCGGCCCAAGGAGCGAAGTTTTTCCTAAACCTGGTCTCCACCATGATCCTGGCGCGACTGCTGACACCTCAGGATTTCGGACTTGTGGCAATGGTGATGACAGTGACGGGTTTTCTACGAGTTTTTAAAGATGCTGGGCTTTCCGTAGCTACGGTGCAACGGGAGAGAATCACGCACGCGCAGGTGTCCAATCTATTTTGGATAAATGTGGCCGTCAGCGCTGCGAGCACATTAATTATGGCGAGCGCAGCGCCAATTGTTGCCCGGTTCTACCGCAATTCCGGACTGATAAGCCTCACGCTGGTCCTGTCCACGACCTTCCTGATTAGCGGCTCTACTGTTCAACATCAGGCCTTGTTGAAACGGCAGATGCGCTTCAAGGCGCTGGCGTTGATCGAAGTCGGTTCCATGGCAATAGGAGTTTTTATCGGAGTGCTTATGGCGGTGCTCGGATACGGGTATTGGTCCTTAGTAGGCTCAAGTCTATCAATGGAGACCGCGGGACTTGTGCTAACCTGGTCTATCTCTCGTTGGCGCCCACAGTTACCAGCCCGAAATAGCGGAGTAGGCCCTTTGGTAGCGTTTGGCGCCCATCGAACGGCAGCTGATTTCATAAGCGCTCTGGCGCGAGGAAGCGATAATCTTTTGATAGGCCGTTTTTACAGTGCTGTCTCGGTAGGCCTATATTCGAGAGCAAGCGCCTTGGTCATCCGCCCCTTGGAACAATTTCTCGGCCCCATTAACGCCGTCTTCATCCCTGCGTTATCGCGCTTGCAATCTCAGCCTGAACGTTACCGATCGACATTCCTGCGGCTCTACGAAGCGATCGCTTTGACAGGCTTCGTCTTTACCGGTCTGTTTCTTGCGTTGGCCCGCCCACTCACTCTGGTATTGCTGGGACCAAAGTGGGGACAGGCAGCTGTTATCTTTGGAGGGTTCACAGTGGCAGCACTCTGCGTTCCGCTGGCAAACGTCTCTACCTGGTTGTTCACTAGTCAGGGACGTGGTCGGGACATGCTGATCGCACAATCAATTAACTCATGCGCGATTGTCCTCTCATTCCTCGCTGGCTTGCCATATGGAGCCGTGGGCGTAGCGATCGCGTTTTCGGTTTCAAGTCTCGTGATTCGCGTGCCGATCTTATATTACATGGTGGGACGACGCGGTCCCGTAAGGACGGCGGACTTGTGGGCGGTTTTTCTTAGACATCTACCTATTTGGGTTGTCGTGTTTTGCGCAACTTGGTTGACGCTGACGCTAGTGACGAAGCTTGCCCCGCTCTTTCAATTGGTCATTTGCGCGCCAGTCGGTCTGCTTGTCGGCACTGCCTTAATTTGCAGTTTTAGCCAGTCCCGCCAAGTAGCAACCTATCTCTGGAAGACTCTACGAGAATCGGCACACCGATAGTGAACCCAAACGCAATTATGCAGAACGACACGAGCGCCGATTACAAGTATGTGTTCGTGTGCGGTCTGCCGCGGAGCGGTACGAGCATCCTCGGTCGCAACATCGCAAGGCTGGAGAATTGTACAGGCTTCAAGGATACAGGCGTGCTCGAGGATGAGGGGCGGTTTCTACAAGATGTTTACCCAACTGAAGATGTCTGCGGTGGGCCTGGCAGGTTCGGATTCGACCCGCGCGCTCACCTGACAGAAGCGTCAGGCTTGTTAACCCAGGAAAATGTGGCGAGGCTTCGCGCGAGTTGGCATGCTTATTGGGACAATAGCAAATCTATCTTTGTGGAAAAAACGCCGGCTAACCTGCTGATGACTCGGTTCCTGCAAGCAGCGTTCCCAAACTCGTGTTTCGTGGTTATCAGACGCCATCCCATTCCGGTGGGCATGGCCGCGCAAAAGTGGAAAGTAAACGTGACGTCACTTGATAACATGTTTGAGCACTGGTTGCACTGCCACGCGCTTTTTGACGAAGACAAGAGATATCTGAATCATGTCTATGAGCTGAGTTATGAAGACTATATTCAGAATCAGGCCAAGCATCACGAGGAAATTGCCGCTTTCATTGGGACACGTGTTCCGGGACCGCCCAAGGAGGATAGGTTTCGAACCGTGACTCAGTGGCGTAATCCAACTGGTTTACGTGTCCCGGAACGCGCGATGGAAGAAGCAACCGTGGCTCATAATAAGAAATATTTCGACCGGTGGTATCGCCTCCTAACAGGCTCACCTTTCAAAAGTTACTATCGCTATATTGCCAGAAAATATGAGCCACGGTTTGCCGAGTACGGATACTCATTGACAAAAGGATTTGGCCAGACTGGGGAACTTCAGCATGAAATCAATAGAAGCTCACGTATCATTGGTGGAGCTTTGTGCGTCGGGGCGGAAATTTCTGCCGCGATGTGTCGTGGCGCTCTGCGTTGCAAAAAGTGGTTCAGACTAACATCAAAAGCCATCCTGCCGAAATTTGTCGCAAACAAGATTAGGCAGGCGCGTCAGAGGGCGGCTGTGAGCCAGATCAGAGATCAGAGGACAGAGGACAGAGGACAGAGGGCAGAAGTGAGAAGTCGGAGATCGGAGGACGGAGGACGGCCTCCGGCCCATAGGGGCCTACCCTCCGGCCTGGAAGACCAACCGGCTGGAAGCGGCCCCGGGGGGAGGACGGATGACGGAGGACTGGGGGGCAGAATCAGAGGTCAGAAGTCGGAAGTCAGAGATTAGAGAACAGCAAACAGCCTCCGGAGGAGATTAAGGTAATGCAGCAGACAGTTGTGCGAGATCAATCGGCGCATTCCTCAGCTCAGACGTCGCAAAAACTCTGGGGGATCCTCACGCGCGAGGAACGCTGGGGCCTCTCGTGGCGTGGCCGGCTGCTCGTCGTATCAGGAGCGTTGGTTGCGTCTTATCTGCTGATTTTGAATGTTTACCCGTTTCTAGCTGTAACACATCGCATCAATGCAGATTTTCTCGTTGTTGAAGGCTGGATTAATGAATACGCAATTCGCGCCGGCGCCAAGGAATTCAAGATGGCTCCCTATCGGCGCGTCTTTACGACTGGTGGACCTGAGAATGGAAGCGGTGGCTATGTCAACGACTACCAAACTTCGGCTAGTGTTGGCGCGGACCTCCTGAAAAAGGCTGGAATCCCGGCCGAATTTCTCCAGATGGTTCCGTCGCATGTAATTGGCCGTGACAGAAGCTACAGTTCAGCGATGGCATTACGAAATTGGTTTTCTGGTCAAAATGTGTCCGTCCATGGCATTAACGTGGTGACAGAGGACGTACACGCGCGCCGGACACGCCTTCTCTTTCAGGAAGCGCTCGGACCTAAGGTGACGGTTGGTGTCATTGCAGTCCCTAATCCAGATTATGATCCAAAACACTGGTGGCGTTACAGCGAGGGCGTCAAAGATGTCTTCGCCGAGGGGGTTGCTTATATATACGCTAAGTTCTTCTTCTACCCATCGGCGGCTTCGCAGAATACAAAAGATAAAAGCTGAAATGCTGAAATGCTGAAACGCTGAAATGAAGATAGCTGTTGTTGGTTTGGGATACGTTGGGCTGCCGCTGGCACTCCAGTTTGCTAAGTCGTGCGTGGCCGTTCTGGGCTTAGATGTTGATCCCAGGAAGGTTCAGCTCCTCAATGACAGGCAAAGTTATATCAATCATATTGCCTCATCGGACATCGCAGAAGCGGTGACCTCTGGTAACTTTTCCGCTTCCGCTGACTTTAGCCGGATCAAAGAAGTAGAGGCGGTCATCATTTGTGTGCCTACGCCACTAAACAAGAACCGTGAGCCTGATCTCTCTTTTGTTCTTGATACCGGCCGGGCGATCGCGCCGCACCTCGCGCCGGGCGCATTGGTAGTCTTGGAATCGACGACTTATCCCGGAACGACGGATGAGGATTTACGAGCGGTGCTCGAAGAAGGCTCGGGAATGAAGGCGGGCGTAGATTTCCATCTGGCTTTCTCCCCAGAGCGAGAGGACCCGGCTAACGAACAGAGCAAGGTGAAGCTGATTCCAAAGGTCGTGGGGGGTTACACCAAAGCCTGCCTCGAGCGAGCGATGGCGCTTTATGGTAGAGCGATCGAGACGCTGGTGCCGGTGTCTTCATGCCGCGTGGCTGAAGCGACCAAATTATTGGAGAACATCTTCCGTAGCGTAAATATTGCGTTGGTTAATGAGTTGAAGCTCGTTTACGGCGCGATGGGGATTGACATCTGGGAAGTTGTCGAAGCTGCGAAAACAAAGCCGTTCGGATTTATGCCGTTCTATCCGGGTCCCGGCCTTGGTGGCCACTGTATCCCGATCGATCCATTCTACCTCACGTGGAAAGCGCGGGAGTATGGCAAGCACACGCGTTTCATTGAACTTGCGGGCGAAATAAACACGGCAATGCCAGAATACGTGGTGCATCGCGTTGCCGACGCGTTAAACACCCGAAATAAAGCAGTGAAGGACAGTCGAGTGCTGATTTTGGGACTAGCCTATAAGCCGAACGTCGATGACGAGCGCGAATCACCGAGTTACGTTTTGATGGACCTTCTCAGCGAGCGCGGCGCCGAACTGGAGTACTACGATCCCTACGTGCCTGTGATTAAGCCAACCCGTGAACATTCGCATTGGACCGGCAAGAAATCGGTGGAATGGAATCACGCGACTATTGAGAGCTTTGATCTTGTGCTTATCGCAACAAATCACAGCTGTGTGAACTATCAGGAGCTGGCTGATTGGGCGCAGTGCATCGTGGATACTCGAAACGCGATGGCGACCGTGCAGGTCGCTCCGGGTAAGGTTTGGAAAGCATAGGTGTCTCGCGCGGGGTAAGCGGTTGCCTTGCCAGCTCACCGCTAAATTAAACTTAAACGACCTGGACCCGGACCGAATGAGGGACACTACAAACTCGCGCCGCTTGCTGTGGACTGGGTTTCTGCGGTCTTGTGAGCAGTTTCCCACGCGCGGTGCGGCTGACGTCGCTGGCCGTGAGGTGACTTACCAGCAATTAGCTTACCTTGCTAAGCGTCTTGCGGCCACCCTTCAGGCGGACGCCGCGCCCGCCGCAGTTCCACTGACGGCAGTGTTCGCTTACCGCTCTGAAACGGCATATGCTGGCGTGCTCGGCGCGTTGATGGCCGGTCACGGATACGTACCGCTGAACCGGACGTTCCCAATAGCTCGAACACGACTGATGCTGGAGAGGTCCATGTGCCAGTCGGTGATCGTCGATGCCGGATCCGAACCGCAGTTGGAGGCCTTATTATGCGGAATCGCCATTCCATTGGTCATCGTGTGTCCAGACCGCGCCGACGTGACTGAATTAGCAGCCAAGTTTCCTGTGCATCGGATCGTAGGAGCGAATGACTTTGCTGGTGCCGAGCAATGGCGTCCAGTAGATGTTTCCGTCGATTCGATTGCTTATCTGCTCTTCACTTCAGGGAGCACCGGCCAACCGAAAGGTGTGATGGTGTCCCACGCCAACGTGCTCCATTACCTAGACTACGTCACGAAGCGCTACCGCTTCACGAGCAACGATCGCGTCTCGCAAACGTTCGACCTTACATTCGATTTGTCAGCCCACGACATGTTCGTGGCATGGGAGAGTGGGGCGTGCCTGTGTTGCCCAACTCAGAAGCAATCAATTAAACCGGGCGGATTTGTAAACGACGCGCGCTTGACGGTCTGGTTTTCCGTTCCGTCCACGGCAGTGTTCATGCGCCGGTTGGGAGTTCTGAAACCGGGCATGTATCCGGGGCTGCGATTGAGCTTGTTTTGCGGCGAGGCGTTACCGGTGGAAATCGTACGTCACTGGGCGGTCGCAGCACCTAATTCCGTGATTGAGAACATTTACGGCCC
>DATHJP010000662.1:0-3498 GCA_035489695.1 Terriglobales bacterium | reverse complement strand
TCATGGTGACCGCGGTACACGATATCTCTGTAGCCCTCGCCGCTATCCGCAATGGGGCCTATGACTATCTGCTGAAGCCTTTCGAGCGCGAACAATTATTGGCCACGGTTCGGCGTGCGATGGAGAACCGCCGGCTCAAGTTGGAGAACCGCGCTTATCAAACGAATCTGGAAACCCTTGTCGCCGCCCGCACCGAACAGTTGCGCAAGGCCATGGTCGAACTCGAACGATCCTACGACATCACCCTGGAGGCACTGGGCGATGCGCTGGATCTCAAAGATCGGGAGACCGAGGGACATTCCAGGCGAGTTACCGCTTTCACCATCGCCATCGCCCGGGCAATGGGATTAACTGCTGACCAGATCCGCGTGATCGCCCGCGGCGCGTTTTTGCATGACATCGGCAAGATGGCGATTCCCGACGCCATCCTTAACAAGCCAGGCGCTTTGACCCCGGACGAGGTCGCCATCATGCGCGAGCATTCGTATCATGGCTATCAGATCGTAAGAAAAATTCCGTTCCTTCAGGAAGCCTCGGAAATCGTCTATGCTCACCAGGAACGCTTTGATGGAACCGGCTACCCACGTGGATTGAAGGGTGAGCAGATTCCGTTGGGCGCCCGTATGTTCGCGGTCGCCGACACTCTGGACGCGATCACCTCCGACCGTCCCTACCGGCCCGCACAAACACTCACTGCAGCGCGGGAAGAGATTCAGCGCTGGGCGGGACGCCAGTTCGATCCTGAAGTGGTGAAAATGTTCCTCTCGATGCCGGAGAACATCTGGGACGATTTACGCAAGGAAATCAATTCGCGAGTCTACCGCTTCGCTCTAACCGCAGCCGCCAAAACCTCGGCGTAACGCTTTCACTTAACGCAAGTTCCACCCATCTGCACGTTCTTTGAACAGCAGCACTTAGGGCGTATAAATCTATTTGTCTTGTTCGAGGGAGAAATCATGAAAACTTCTATCGCAAGTATTTTGCTTGTAATCCTGGCCAGCTCGCTCGGCCTGGCACAGGATCGCCCTACCGTCACTGCCCAGCCCAACACCGTGTTCGTGGGCGCGGATGGCAAATTTGAAGCCAATCCAGACACCGCGCTGGTGCAATTCAACATTTCTGCCCAGGAAGAGAGTTCGCGGGCGGCTTACGATCGCGCTTCTAAAGCAGCCGAGCAGATCCGCCAGATACTGCGCTCCAACGGGATCGAACCCAAAGCCGCTGAAATTGGATTCTTCTCTCTACAGCCGGTCTACGATTTCCGAACTGCAAAGCGGAAGCTGGTGGGATACCGGGTGAACACGAATGTGTCGCTGAAACTGAAGGATTTTTCCAAGATCGCGCCTATCGTGCAGCAACTCGCCGACACTGATATCACAGAGAATCAGACCGTCAGCTATACCCTCGACGACATCGATGCCGCCAAGACTCGTGCCGTTGAAGACGCTTACCGCCGCGCCCGTGAGTCGGCAAATGCCGTGGCCCGCGCCGGTGGACGCACTCTGGGAGAACTTTCCTACGCTTCCGTCGATACTTTCGAGAATGTCCGGATTGTGGCTCCGATGAGCCCGCGCGTCATGCAGAGTATGGGAGCGGCCAGTGCGCCCGCGCCTACCGCCGAGTTCAGCCCCCAGAACATCCAGGTCACAGCCCACGTAAATGCCATGTTCGCCCTAAGGTAGCGCCGGCGTCTGGATGTAGCGTGGCGGTTCGAGTGTAGCGCCGGCGTCCCGCCGGCAACGAGTGCGTGTCACCCGCCGCTGGGATTATTTCACTGGCGGAGGGATGCGATTGGGATCCAAGGGAACGGCACGCTGAAACACCATCTCCACGGTCGTGCCGGCATCCAGTTTGACGTCATTGCCCCGTGACAACAGGGCGATGGCGGTGCCCACCACCCCTCCCGCAGCCGCACCGATGGCGGCTCCTTTCCCTCCGCCACTTAAGCCGCCAATCACCGCGCCTGAGCCGGCAGTTTGAGCAACTGTTCCGATCTTCTCGCCTTTCTGGCTGTCCTGACGGATGGTGCCTTCCTCCCCCTTAATGGATGTCTTATCGGCCCCGGGCACGTTCTCCACTGCGCCCGGCAGCAGCACGGTGTAGCCGCTGGGATAGATGAGCGTGGTGAAATGCATTAACACTTCCGCCCGGCCTTTGATTCGTCCTGCACGCTGCACGTGGGTGATGCGTCCTTGTACGTATGTTCCAGCCGGAATCAGGACACGATTGTCCTGCACCACGGGAAAAGTGGTTTCGGCGTAAACCGAGTCTCCTTCGCGCGCACTCTTGGTCGAGACCGCATGCTTGAGCGCTAGTGGAACCTTTGTGCCGGCCGGAACGACAAGTTCATTGGTGCGGGCCGAACTACCGGTCGACGCTGAGGCGGCTGCGCTAGTTGCATTGGCAGCAGGACTGGCTTGAGCCATTAGCGACGCGGAAAGCAGAACAACAATCGCGATCGTGCGCATCGTACACCTCCCCAACAAACAAATGCAGCAGGCACGGGCACCTGAGTATAGACCGGCGCCTGGCAGAATGTAGTTTCCGATGCAGGTAGGATGCGCGCACGATACAAAAAGTTTTCGCGGGCGACAAGACACGGCCGCTGCTAGGCGCCAGTCCGTTTGAGCGGGTTCTCTCTGACGTTCCCCATGAATTGTGATTGCAGCCGCTGAGCACATCGCTCACCGCATACGTGCAGAGTACCCTCTTTCTGTGCAATCTCTTCGTCCCACGAACACAGATAAAGTAGCGGGCGGTTGTATTCTCCAAAAGATGTCCACATCAACCACCAGCGGTCGGCGGAGCCTTTCTGCACCCCGCAGTTGGGGCCGGCACAGCGGTAGGAAGGATTAGCGAGGTTAGAGGGTCCAACATTCATTGCACAACTCCCCGGGGTTCGGAAAATGTTCGGACAGGTGTTCAGACATTGTAATTGAACGGTTGGCGGGTCGGGTGCTGGTAGTCCTACTTATAGATGAGGTACTTCTGTCGAAGCTGCTGGAATTTCTCCAGCGGCTCGCGCCAGTCCTCCGCAATGCGACGCGGATCTTGCCCTTGAGCGATGGCGTCATACACCGCCTGATTCACCAGCAACTCAATCATGCGTTCCATGTGAAACTGCTGGGGATATAGTTTGTGTAAAGCCGATGCCAACTCGATACCCAACTCCGGAGCGTCCAGGGCATTGCGGTCGGTAACTACGATATTTACTCCAACACACTTTTCATTCGCATAATTGCTGGCGCTGGGAGTGAAGCTTACCGGCACAAAACGCACGCCGGAAATATTTCTGGCGTTCAAATATTGAGTGAGTTCGCGGCCGTTAATCCATGGAGCACCCAGAATCTCAAAGGGAGTATCGGTTCCTCGCCCCACCGAAACGTTGGTCCCTTCAATCAAAGCCACCCCGGGGTAAAGGGTAGCTTCGGTGAGGCTGCGCAGATTTGGTGAGGGGTTGATCCAGTTCACACCCGTCGAATCAAACCAGTCGCCCCG
>DATHJP010000661.1:0-7443 GCA_035489695.1 Terriglobales bacterium | reverse complement strand
ACAAATTCTAACGAGAATCAGAGGAAAGTACGAGCATGCCTATTACAGTGGGATCTTGGCGGAGCGCCGGGCTAAAGCGCAGCTGGCACGCGGGGCGCCCGGCTGTGGTCACCAGGCGTACGAGGGATTCTGTGAAGCGATGGAGTGGTTCGAAAAGGCGGAAGCAGTTCGCCCCGCTGGAAATGATGACGCCTTGCTGCGCTGGAATACCTGCCTGCGCATGATCGAGAAGAATCACCTTACTGCACGTGTAGAAGAACGAATCGAGCTGCCGCTGGAATAACCCGGTCACTGCAGCGAAACGTCGGCACCCGTCCTCGCCCCGAGAGGCTGAGGACCCTCTCCAGATTTCACCGCGCCGTCCACAATCAGGCTGTAGAAACCTTCCAGCGTGCGGGCACTCTTTTCCCAATCAAAGTTTTGCGCGTAAAAGTTCACCGCGCCTTCACTCAGGCGCTGCACCAAGGGCGCATCCTTTAGGAAGTGGATTATCGTCTGCACAATTCCCAACGCATCGACCTTCGGCAAAACCCATGCGTGTACCCCGTGTTGAACGAAACGACCAACGTTAGTTCGCGGCAGGACAACTGGGCGCCCCATCGCCAAAAATTCCGGCAGTTTCGACGGTAATCGGTATTCGTTGAATTCATCCGCAGTCCCAGGCTGAATCAGAAAGTCAGCCAGGCTAAGAACGCGCCCAATTTCGGTATGTTTCACGTAGCCTAATTCAACCGAGTATTTTCGCGCCCATTGCTCGTCCGTTCCGAGAAACGGGTAGTAGTCTCGGCCCGCGCGCACCAGGGTAGTTGGCACTGCTTCACGATTGAGCATCGCTACCGCAAGGTACAGGCTCCGTACTTCACGTGCATTCGCGGCATGGACGTTACCGGTGTAGCAAAGCACGATGCTGTTCACCGGGATGCGCAATTCCTTGAGAAGCACCTTGTCTTTCGGGCGGGCGTAAAATAGCTCCGAACTCGCTCCCGGCCAGAGAAGCAGGCGCGGAGTTGCCGGAGGCACGAACTTCTCCAGCCGATCCATGATGATGGTCATGCCTGACGCCTCTGCAATAAACCGCCGGTAAAGCCGCGGATGTACAAGCCAAGAAGGAATTTCTTCCTCTGGCATGCCTGCCCCATCGGCGAACGGCATCTGGAGATTCGCTTCGAAAATCGTCTCTTCGTTATCTTCGAGGTGTAAACAGAGTTCGAACGAGCACAAGCGCCTTAGTTTTTCGCACAGACGCCGCACGTTTTCTCTGGGCGTCCATGCGTGCACCAACTCGGGCGGACGACCATCCTTAAACAATCGTAACCAGTTGCCGCTAATCTCAGAAAAGTTGGCAATGGCATAATTATGAGGTCCGAGGTTCTCACAACTGATCTTGTTTTTTGGGACGGTAACTGCCACGCGATGTCCAAACGCCACCAGCTGATTTGCGAAGTTATGGACGTGAATCGCGCTATTAGCTCCGAAATCGTGATAAAGAACGAAAAGTATATTCACCGTTCAGGAGCGAGGCTGTAGTCACCACGCTCTACATTGAGATTCCGGTTGTAGTAGGGATCGCCGCGCTGGATGACCTCTTCCCACTGGTCGAGTAACAGATATCGATCAACTACGTCGTAGTAGCTCTGCCGCGACAAAGATTCGTGATGCAGAAGCACTGCTTGCGGCGTCCAAATAATGCGCAGACCGCGCTCGCGCAAACGCAGGCAGAAATCAAGGTCCTGATAGATGGTAAAGAAGTGTTCGTTCAAATCTCCGACCTCGAAGAAAGTGGATTTTCGGACAGCCATGCAGGCGGCTGTAACAGCCGATACTTCGCGCGCACAGGAGAGGCTGCCGGCGTAACCATCCGATTTCGCCCTAAAACTCCGCATACTGTGGTCGGCGGTTCCGCGCATCCCGAGGATTACTCCGGCATGTTGCACCGAGCCGTTGTCGTGCAGGAGAAGAGCTCCGACTGCGCCGACGTCGCGCTGCTCAGCATAATAGAGCAGGTGATGGAGCCATTCACGGGAAATGACCTCAGTATCGTTATTGAGAAAAACGAGATATTCCCCGTCGGCACGCCTTGCGGCGAGATTGTTGGCGCGAGAGAAATTAAACGGATTCGGCAGGTAAACGCGAGTAACTGGATAGTGCCGCATGAGCTCGAGTGCCTGAGCGTCGCCTGTATCGTTATCTACCAGAATTACTTCGTAGTTTGGGTACGCGGTAGTCTCAAAAAGGCTTTTAAGGCAACGCGCAAGTAAGTCCGGGCTATCTCTTGTAGGGACAATGACGCTGATCTTTGGAGAAGAAGAACGCGGCTTTGGAACTATTCTAAGCCGATGGGGAGCTGATCCAGCCCGAGCTTCGGCCGGCAAATTAATTCGCTGGAGGTGAGCATTAACGGCTTTTTCTTGAAGAACTGCCGCTTGAGGCTTCGCTGCCGAAGTTTCAGCAATGCTTCCAGGGGTTTTTCGCCAATGGTAAAGAATTCTGGGCACGTGACTGATGCGAGCGCCAGTCTCGCCAACCCGCAGCATGAACTCAAAGTCCTGCACCCCATCGAAGTTAGTATCAAAACGGACTCGACAAGCTAAATCGCGCCGAAGACAAAGCAGGTGACCTACATACATAGCCCCGCGAAAATATTCCGGCGACCAGTCTGGCTTGAAGAATGGTTCCGTTAAGAGCCTGCGGTTATCGTCCAGCTTATCCTCATCGGAATAAACGACGTCAAAACCCTGGCTCAGTTCATCGTACATTGCCTGCAACGCCTCTGGCGCAAGTAGATCATCGTGGTCCAGAAAACAAACGAACTCACCGCGCGTCATTTCCAGCGCCTCGTTAGTGGCGGCGCTGATGCCTTTGCTTGAGCTTGGCTTCACGTGAATGTTGGGATGCGCCTTGGCCAAAGATTCTAATATTCGTTTTGTCTGCGCATCTTGTGAGCCGTCATCGACCAGGCACCATTCCCAATCGGCGAAACTTTGGTTCAGCAGACTGGCGCCGGCCTCGACGAACCATCGCGGTGCAGTGTTAAAAGTAGGAGTAATCACTGTGATGATCGGCTTGGCACCATTGGCACGAGCAAGATGTTGCTGAATATGGGGTCCCAGCAGGGGTAGAACTTCATCCGCGCTTACATTGGGATAGAGCACCGGTTGGCTGCCGTTAGCATGAATCGGCCGATCGAGCCGCTCAGTGGGAGCAGGCTCAATAGTAGGAGCTGATGTCGAGCGGTGACGCGGCGGAGCAGGCGCAGCGAGCGAGTGCTCCAGCACGAGACGCCACGGCCCATTGTGAGTTATAGCTTCCAGGCGGATAACCGAAGTTTCGGGCGTGACAGGAATCCGCAGCGAAAATCCGCTGTATAGTGTTGCCGGGTCAGCCATCGCCGTTTTCGCGACATCCGCTCGCTGCAAGCCGTAGCGCGCGAAGTATGATTTGCGGCCAATCTTCGCGCGCACGCCGACGATCTGCGGGCCACCGCGAGTGAAGCACCACCCGGTGAGCTCAACCGAATCGCGCCGGGCATTCCAAATGCCGGGACCATCGAGCGCGAAAACCATTTCATCGACCGCTGCCTCGGGCTTGGTCGCTTTACGGCGCGACAGATGTCGCTCCGCTTTCCAAAGCGGTTTCGCCGCTTTCCAAACAAATGACTCCTGGATCTCTCTAATCGACCTCTCGCGTTCTTTCAGCCGAGCGGCAAAGTCAGCGCGGCGAACCCGGTTCTCCCAAACTTCCCGCTCCAAACGCTCAAGTTCCGAGCGATGGGCAGCGAGCTCTGCTCCATGTTCGTCTAGCGCGACTTCAAGACTCAAGCGTTGTTCTTCCAAGCTGCGCAAATTATTTTCCAAAGCAGCACGCTGCTGCTCCGTCTCCCGCTGGCGCGATTGAAGTGCAGTAAAACACTCCGCGACGGCCTCGGGCTCGATATCGAGTCGCAGCCATATTTCCAGCTTGAGCGGTGAGCCGGAAGCGACATCGATCCGCGGCAGCAACACCTGAGGATCAATGCCATAGTTGAGAATCCGGAAAACGCGCTCGTCCGGCACGACCACCGCTGTCCCGCCGACGACCAGCTGAGCTAGTTCAGCCACTCCACGCGCTCTCCATATCAGTTGGTTTGTGGCCATGCGGATTTGGATGCGCGCAATCTGGATTACACCTATCTCGTTCCCTGGATCGAACCGCAGCGGTGCGCTGCCGTCACCAAAGCCGTGCGGCAGATCAACCCGCACGCGACACCACCGTTTCCGCGGAAAAGCAGCTGTGCTGCAGGGATGTTCATCGCAACTCCCACTCTGCGATACGAAAATCTGGAGCTTGGCCTCGGCCTTTGCCAGCCACTCGCGCGCGCTGCGAACGACAAGCTCGGAATCGACCGGGTCCTCGAAGATCCCGACGTTCATTGCTGGCAAGTCCGCGGTCGAGCACAAGGCAAGTAAATAGCGCGGCCGCGCCAGGCCCTCTTCGCCGTGAGCGTGGTAATAATCTCCGCGATAGCTCACGTAACGCACATGCGATCGGGTAGCTGCGGTGTCTTCGGCGACGTTGGATGCATAGGCAACGCGTTGGCCAAATAGCTCAACGTTTTTGAAGTACCGCTGAAGTAGCTGCTTAAACTCATCGCGTGAAAGCTCCTTTATGTGGTATGGGTTCGGCGGGAGGTCGGGCGCGTTATATTGATCCTTGTCAGGAGTTGATACGATCAGAAGGCCGTCTGGCTTTAGAACGCGTTTTATTTCACCCAGTATTCCTTCCTGGTCAGCCACGTGCTCGATTGTCTCGAAGCATGCTACCAAATCGATACTGCAAGAAGCGATTGGCAGATCAGTTGCCGAACCCACCACAAACTTCAGGTTTTCGCGCTGATACTTGGCCGAAGCCGCAGCAATTGTTTCTTCGCAAATGTCCACGCCGGTAACGCGGTCAGCGGTTTGGGAGAGCAGCGCAGCGCCAAATCCTTCTCCACAGGCAAGGTCGAGCACTCTTTTCCCGCCACTAAGATCCCGCGCAATGGCATACCGATGCAGATGTTCCATCGCCGTCTCACCTTTGATGCTTGGAACGAGACGTTCGATATGCGGATTATGCACAGGAGTTGCGGACTGGCTCGGCACGGGCATCACCGTCAAGCTAAGCACGATAGCTTCTTCATCAACCACGAGCTACGCAGGTCACCGCACTTTATCGTAAGCGATTTCGAACGCATCATCGTGGGCACTGCAGCGGTTCGAATACCGGTGGCGGTCCCCGCAACCACGATTCGTACACCGGCACAACGAAGTAGGAATGCAATACACGTGTCCCAACGAGATTGATTTCAGTAAACCAGTGACTGAAAGCAACACGGTCAGCCCCGTAGATATCTGGAAAAGCTACATGAAGGTCGCGACGGTTTTCGTAAATATAGGTGCCAAGGTTTGTGATCACCGGTGGAATTTCAGTTCCATGCGAATCTTTTTCTGAGACCGAGTTCAGCCAGTCGTAGTAAGCTTCTGTCATGGCTATTTTTTCCGGTGTCATAAACGAGGGGGGAAGGAATGGTAAACTACTTGGCGGAGGTGGAGAACGGGTAAGTGACCCCGATTCCGCTATTTCGCGTGCCTCTGTATACCCATCGAGACTGTACCCGAGCCATTCGATTTGCGACGGGTAAGGGGGTAGGCGCGCCAGCATACCGACAATGGAAGCTGGCAGGCTCGTCTTCCAATTTCCCACCCCGCCACCGCGAAAGAAAGCAGCATCCGCTTGCGCATCCTTGCGCATCTGTTCCAATCGGCACTTCTCCAAGCAAGCTAAAATGTGTTCGCGCGAGACAGGAGAGATTTGATTCGTTAACGCGTGGACAGTTTCGAATGGCTTATACCAAAGATCTTCGTAACGAATTCCATAGCTCAACCTCCGTTGCAGCCACGCAATTGAGAAATGCAATGTCTTGAAGAATTTTTCTCTGACATACGTCTGCAAACGGTCGCTCGCAGGCAAATCGTCGTCTGCTTCTCGCGTTTCGCCGTTCGTGAGAAGATTAGTCGTCTCAGCATCAATTCGTGTCCGCTCGCGGAAGTTGCGGACATAATGATAGAGCGACACTAAAGTATCAGCCGGGTGCCGCGTCGTGGTAAGCAGAACGACACCGCGGCTTTGTGCCCACTGCACAAGCGCTGCAAATGGCGGTAAGTGCTGGTGAGCGATCCAGCGCTCTCCAAGTTGATCGTAGGGATGCGCGTCAAACGGTCGCCAAAATTCTGGAGGGGGGAAATCTACAACGGGTAAATCGTAGATAAGAGAAAGGCAGTACTTAATCCAGGTATTACCGGTTCTCGGCGTGCTTACGATGAGAATTTTCAAGTTCTCCAAGGACTCGATCTTAAGGCATGCTTACCAGGCAATGAGGACACACTCGCGCTGCGGGAGATAGAACTGCGCATTTTCCTGCTGTGCGCAATTTGAAGCAGAGGGGTTTTCTACAAGTAAAAGCCCGCATTTAGCGCGTCAGCGTGAAACATCTTTACTGTGTCGAGAGATAAGGCGATCAAATCCATTCCGGCGAGAGTAGCTGCCTTCTTGAGAACGTCGTGTGGCACGGTCACTATGTGGCAATGGCATTCTGCCGCCTGGAAAATATTCAACACTTCGCGTACACTAGCCCACAACAGTTCAGCAAGCGGTAGATGACGCAAGAGCTGCATGGATTCCTTCATCAGAGGCATTGGATCAACTCCGGTATCCGCCACCCGACCCGCGAAGACCGAAACTACAGCCGGAGTATCCACATCAAGCACCTCAGCGATTGAATGTACTTGATTGGGCGTCAAAATCGCGGTGACATTCAGGCGTACTCCGTCAGCAGAAAGCTCTTTGATAAGTGGGACGGCTGAGTCACCACGCGTGTTGGTGACGGGTATCTTGACATACACATTGCTCTGCCAGCTGCTGATCTTTCGCGCTTGCCGGCGCATTTCCGGAAACTCGTCGGAGAATACTTCAAACGAAATTGGCTTGTCTTTGACCACTTCCAGCACGGATTTAGCAAAAGCTTCATAGTCGGTGATTCCCACTTTGCGCATGAGAGTAGGATTTGTCGTGAGGCCGCGAATGTATGGCTTGTCATACAGTGCCAGAATGCCATCGCGGTCTGCGCCATCTGCAAAAATTTTTATGGGAAGCTGCTCGAGCAGACTAAGCGTCATAAATCGCCCAATGTTAACCGGCGGCTATCGTTGAAAGCAAGACATCGCTCTTTGCCAGCGCGAGCACTTGGGTTACGGCCTCCGCGAAGGACGGAACGATCACATCCGGGTTTTCCACAAGCGACTCTGCGTAACCGCGGTCAATGAAGATCGCCCGGCATCCAGCGGCGCGTGCGCAACCGACATCTCGCCAGCGGTCTCCGATGACAAAACTCCGCCCCAGATCGATCTGGAGAGCACGAGCTGCACG
>DATHJP010000660.1:0-2139 GCA_035489695.1 Terriglobales bacterium | reverse complement strand
GACGAAGAGAATATCCTGCGTGCCGCCTTCGAGGATATGCATACCGCGCTCTTCGTCCCACTTGGGCGGAGGAGATTTGTGCGCCTTTTCATCCTGCATGAACTCGATGGTGACGTTGCGGAATGGCCGGTCGGAAAGATTCTTGGCGATGTGTGCGAAGCCGCCGGGGAGGAAATAGGTGTCGCCATCTTTTAATTTCAGGGTGGCTGGCGGCTTGCCTTGGACATCGTTCTCAACTTCGGAGGCACCCAAGGTAACGAAGACATAATCATGGCGGTGATGATGCATCAGCGTATCTGCGTGCGGTGCGACCTCAACCTTAAACACCCGTACAAATGGATTCTGCAGCATCAGATGATGGTGAGGTTCGCCGGTGATCTCGACTTCGCGCGCTTGCGCAGACAACAGGACAGAACAACTGATTATTAGTAAAAATGCGGAGCGCAATTTCATGCGCGGATTGTAGCATTCGGATGGCGCGAGTCGGGTCTCGGGTGTCAGGCGCCAAGTGTCGTCAGGGCGGGTCTCAAGGTTCAGTTCTCGGATATCGGTTCTCAGTTCTCAGTTTAGGCTATCCGGAAGGATGTACGTGCCGCCATGCCGAAAGCACTACAAGAATAATGACAGGAACTAAAGTGGCTTCTTGCCCTAGACTTTCTCTATGCCGGACTTAGGCAAATTACTGCTGTTCTTTGGACTGATCTTGGTGGTCGCCGGGTTGGTGTTGTTGTTGTTTGGGCGGATGAATATTCCGCTCGGGCGACTTCCAGGAGACATCGTGTATCGCGGGAAGAACACGACGTTTTATTTCCCGCTGGCTACATCGATTCTGTTGAGCGTGGTGCTTTCGGTGGTGCTGTATTTTATCGGACGCTTGCGATAGAGAGCCGTGCCGGTCCGAATAAAGATCAGCTGCCTTTCGCTGAATGCTGAGTGCTAATTGCTGAGTGCTGTTTTACACTTCCTGCCATGAGTTCCACCGACCAGCTTGGATTCAGTTTCAGGCCTGCGGATCGCCGTATATGGACAGTGCGCGATCTGGTGGTCGCAGTGCGCACTCACATCGAGCGCGAATACAGCGATATCTGGGTGGAAGGGGAGATTTCTAATTTTCGCGCGCACGATTCCGGGCATTTGTATTTCACGCTGAAGGATCAGAATGCGCAGATCAAGGCGGTAATGTTTCGCTCCCAGGCGCGGTTGCTGCGGTTCCGTCCAGAAAATGGGATGCAGGTCGTGGGGCGGGGACGGGTAACGATTTACGAGGATCGCGGTGAGCTTCAGATCTCGGCGGAATATCTCGAGCCGAAAGGGGCGGGGGCTCTCCAGGTTGCATTCGAACAACTCAAGGCCAAACTGGAAGCTGAAGGATTATTCGACGCTGCCCGCAAGAAACCGATTCCGACTCTGCCGCGGCGTATCGGCATTGTGACCTCTCCGCAGGCAGCGGCGTTACGCGATATTTTGAATGTGCTCAGGCGGCGGCATGATACGGCAGGGATTTTGATCTTTCCGGCGCAAGTCCAAGGGGAGGCAGCGGCTCTGGAAGTCAGCGCTGGCATTCGCTACTTCAACAAAGCCAGCAATGTGGATGTGATCATTGTGGCTCGTGGGGGAGGATCGGCGGAAGATCTGGCAGCGTTCAATCATGAAGGCCTGGCCCGGGCGATTGCGGCTTCAGAAATTCCTGTGATCTCGGCGATCGGCCATGAGACCGACGTCACCATCATTGACTTTGTAGCCGACTTGCGTGCGCCGACTCCCTCGGCGGCAGCGGAATTGGTGATTCGTTCGCGGCAGGAAGTTGAGGAGCAAGCCGAAGCACTGCGGCAACGTCTGGGACGAGCCATGCGCTACCGGTTGCTGATGGGCAGACAGGCGCTCACCGAGCTGGCTCGGCATGGCGCGTTTGCCCGCATGATGGAGCTCATCAACCAGCGCCAGCAGAAACTCGATGATCTGCTGTATCGGTTGGAACGATCGCAGCGGCAAATGCTCGAGCAGCAGCGGCGGCGGTGGGAATCGGCGGCTGCCGCAGTGCGGCACTATGACGTGCGCCGAATGCTCGCCGGGATCGGCAAAGAGATCGACGCGCGGTTAGCAGCCATAGCCGCGGCTACGCGAAGATTGTTGCTACAG
>DATHJP010000659.1:0-4885 GCA_035489695.1 Terriglobales bacterium | reverse complement strand
TACGAACGTCCACCTTAATCACCGAGCGACTGCCCAGGCGTGAGAACTGCTGGTCCTGCAGAACGTGCAGCAATTTGGCCTGCAAGCTGGGAGGCATCTCGCCAATTTCATCAAGCAGGATGGTGCCCTTATTGCAGAGCTCGAATTTGCCAGGCTTGGGATGAGTGGCTCCGGTGAATGCGCCTGCTTCATAGCCGAACAACTCGCTCTCCAGCAAGTCCGCCGGAACCGCGGCACAATTGACTTTGAGGAACGTGCGATGAGCTCGCGGAGATAATTTGTGGATCAACCGGGCGACGACTTCTTTGCCTGTGCCGCTTTCTCCAAGTAGCAACACCGGAATGTCGACGTTGGCCACCAGAGCAGCTTGCGAACGAATCTTCCGCATGGCCGGGCTGGCGGCGACGAAGTAAACATCGTCGCAAAGTTCTTCGACTTCGCCGGGATAATTCTGTTGGTTAGTGCCCAGGCATTGATCGATGACCGCGTCCAACTCAGCCTTCTGAAACGGCTTGGTCAGATAATCGTGAGCGCCCAACCGGATCGCCTGTACAACTTTGCGCGTATCGCTCACGCAGGAAAGCATGACCACCTTCGTCCCCGGCCGTATCTGGCGAAGTTGCTCCAGGGTTTGCAAGCCGTCAATGCCAGGCATCAACAGGTCGAGCAGCACCAGGTCTGGCTGCAAGCCTTTCTGCACGCGCTCCAGCGCTTCTTCTCCGGTGCTGGCAGTAGCCACCTTGTAGTCGTCTACTTCCAGCAAGGTCCGGATATAGCGAAGCATTCCGGGTTCATCATCGACCAGTAAAATGTTGGCCGTATCGGTCATTTGTTTTTTCCTTTGTTGGCGCTGCCAGGCACAGGTTTCAGCGGAATGATGAAAGAGAACTTACAGCCCGCGCCAGGCTCGCTCTCCACCCAAATCTTGCCACCCATGTTGTTCACCAGTCTGCGCGCGATGGCTAATCCAAGACCCATTCCGTCCGACTGATTCTCCGTCGGCAAGCGGAAGAAGTCGTCGAATACTTCAATATGGTACTCCGCCGGAATCCCCGGACCGGTATCTGAAACACTCACCTTCACCGAATTCGGCAGCGGATCATTCTGCCTGCGACGTTCGCTTGCAATGCCTTTGACGGTGCTGCGACGTTCCCACATGTAAGGTTCAGCATGCAACCAGACGGTTCCGCCCGCAACCGTGAACTTCGATGCGTTCTCCAGCAGGTTCGAAATCACCCGCTGCACCTTTGCGGAGTCAAACGCAAATTGCGGCAACTTGTCGTTGGCTAGAAAATAAAGCGCCAGGCCCTTCTCCTGGAAGCGGTGCGACCACAAGCGACAGACTTCGGAGAGACACGCGTTCATGTCGCCGGTCTCGTACTGCATCTTCATCTCTCCGGTTTCAAGCACGCTGAAATTGAGGAAGTCCTGGATGAAGTGTTGCAGCCTTTGACCGCTGGAATTCATATCCCGCAAAACTTCGCGCTGGCGTTCGTTCAGAGATCCGAGCTTTTCACTAGCCAGCAGTTCCATGTAGCCGTTCAAAATTGCCAGCGGCGTCTTGAGGTCATGAGCCGCCGAAGCGAGGGCATTCGTAGTGCGCAGGAATCGCTCCCGCAGTTGGGTGTACTCCTGCAACAACTGTGCAGAACTAAGCTCTGAATCCCCAGACTGTGGCGTAACCTCGCAAAGTTCTGCAGTCGTAGCTCCCGATTCGGTCTCTGGTGAGAAAAACGTATTGTCTTGGGCTGGACCCATAGTTAGGGAACTCATGCAGTGGCGATAAAGGGGAGGGAACAGCACTTAACTGGCTTGGATAAATGCTGGTATGTCCAAATGGTATGTCACGCCTTTTTCCCTGTCAACGAAAAATGCATACAATTGGCTATCGAGCGGAAAAAGCTTGCAGTTGTAACCCTTTCCAGACGCGGCACAAATCGGTTCGATGGGCGTATAAAAGGCGAAAGTAGGCGCATGCAATCACCGCCCTAATAGGGGAGTTTTCATGGAAACGTCCCCCATTTGTGGGTGTTTAGCCTGAAGTCTCCCCAATCGCATGTATGGTTGGCCCCCTAGATGCGGGACTCTCGGGCGTACGTTCGTATCCAAGGGGCTGGATTGAAACGACGAAAGCCGGAAACAGAGCGCCGCAGGTGGACACGTCTGCCCCTGGCCATCCCGGTGTTTGTACGCAGCCGGGACGAAAAGGGAAAAGAGTTCCTGGAGTTCGCTACCGCCCTCAATATTTCTGCCGGAGGAGCGCTGGTTGCCGTGCGCCGCTCTTTGCCGCTCTCGGCGCAGGTTTCGCTCGAAATCCCCAGCGCACCCTTAGCCACCGCCGCCGCTCTTCCCAAAGCTTCTCGCATGGTGCGCGCTCGATCGGTCCGGATCACCCACGCCGAGGGTTACCACCTGATTGGATTGAAGTTCTCCCATCCTCTCCTGAATCACGCCTCGCCACGTCGACCCGCTCGAAGGAAAGTTGCTTCTTCGGTGTGAAAATCTTTTCCTACAGCCAAAGCCAATTGTGAGCCACAATTCCGTACTCTCTGATGCCGACCTCCATTTTCTTGAATCTCTTATAAGACACTGAAGAATATAGCCTTCATTGCCCTTTTCCCTATGCCTGACGGGATGGTCCGGGTTTGGCTCTCGGGGTGCACATCACAGGGTGCTTACAGGAGTCCAAAACGACGCAATGGCCCTCACATCCACAAATTCCGTTAGTTCACTGGTTCAGTCCCTAGGCGAGATTCCTCCCGAGGCCGTAGTATTCGGCCGGTCGGAGGTCATGCGCTCCTTACGCCAACGCCTGGACAAGGTGGCCAGCGCCAATGTTCCCGTCCTCATACAGGGGGAGAGCGGGACCGGTAAGGACATTATCGCTCGCATGATCCACTGGCTATCGCCTTGGAAGAACGGCCCCCTGGTTAAGGTCAACTGTCCCGCCATTCCGGGCACACTCCTCGAAAGCGAGCTTTTCGGATACGAAAAGGGTGCATTCACCGGCGCCTACGGATCGAAACCAGGCCGGGTGGAACTGGCACATCGCGGCACGCTTTTCCTCGACGAGATTTCCGAGCTCGATCTCGCTCTCCAGTCCAAGCTCTTGCAGCTATTGCAGGATGGTCAATTCTGCCGCATCGGCGCGCAGGAAGATAAAAAAGTCGAAGTGCGCGTGGTCTGCGCCACCAACCGACAACTGGAAGTGGAAATCGAAAGCGGCACTTTCCGTCAGGATCTGTTCTATCGCATCAATGTTGTGAATCTGCACCTACCGCCATTGCGAGAGCGGCGTGGTGACATTGACGACCTCGTCATCTATTTCCTTGAGCATTACAACCGGAAATATAACTGCCGTGCCCGTCCACTTAGTGCCGACCTTATGACAGCCCTGCAGAAGTATCATTGGCCGGGTAACATCCGCGAGCTGGAGAACCTGATCAAACGTTATGTGATCCTGGGCAACGAAGACGTTATCAGCGGTGACCTGGTCGCCCGCGAGCAGGAATATTTCAATCCAGATATCAATCTCGATGGGCCCATCTCGCTGAAGAAATTGACCCGGGCAGCCACCCGCGAATTGGAACGCAAGGTCATTCTGAAAGTCTTGCAAGCTCATCACTGGAACCGCAAACAGGCCGCCCGCGCCCTGAGCATCAGTTACCGGGCGCTGCTCTACAAGATCCGCGATGCCGGTCTTCCTCCCAACCGTACGTCCCGCCGGCGTCCGGAAGCGATCGTCTCCACCCAGGGTGTGGCCGCCGCCGACTGAATTCTTCAAACTTTCACACTGCTCACAAGCAGGAACACGCATCGAAGCATGTGTGTTCCTGCTTAGTTACTTTTCAGCGCCGAGTGTCTTCTGTACAAATGACAGTTTGTGTCACTCGCGCAAAGAAGTTACTTAGCTGCGCACAGCTTTGCATGAGGGATAAGTAAAGGGTTCGTAGGACGCGTTCATATCGCTGAAGGTGGGACAGTTAACAAAACGCTGCTTTGGTATTCAGAGTGCTTTTATGGAGTCTGGTACCTGAGCATCGGATGCTCGAAGCGTTTGTTTTGTACAGTTCTCCCTCGGCACTTGATGCAACGCACCTACGTAGGAGAGTAAACATGTTCGGAAAAAAAGTACTTCTACTCGCTGTTCTAGCATTGGCGTTGCCTGCAGCAGCCTTTGCCAGCAGCCAGGTAGATTTCACTAATATGGGCGGCACACTGGCAGGAACCAACGCAGGCCTCACGCTGACTGGTTCCACGCTGATTGCTGTCCAGGGGCTCAACGGGGGCGGACTCATCACGGGATCGAACCTGGGTAGCGTAGCCTTCACAACCGGCGCTTTAGCCAGCGGCTCACTGCAAACTGGTGGGACGTTCGCTGCGGGCGGCAACTTCACAATTACGGGCAATGGCAGCAATGGCATTCCCAATGGCGTCATCTTCTCCGGAACATTCTCCCAGCCAGCTGCCTGGACGCTGGTAACTCTGCCTGACGGAACCCACAACTACACGCTAACCGGCGCGTTGAGTGGATCCCTGCAGGGTTTCAACAGCAACGGAGTAACCGTCCAGTTGACCATCAACACCGGCAAGGGCTTCTTCAACGGCTCGACACAGATCTCCAGTGGCGACACTAACGTTGTAGTCCCCGAACCCGGTACTCTAACCATGCTGGGCACCGGCCTGATCGGCTTGGCAGGCACCATCCGCCGCAAGCTGAAGAAATAACCGGACCACGTTTCCTTAACCTGATCTCTTTCACACCCTGACGCGCAAGCGCCAGGGTTTTTTATTGGAAATCGAGGGTCGAGGGTGCCCCGTTCAAGCTCCGCTTGGGCGGGGATTTTCTTTGACCAAAGTCCAAGGCCGCTGCCTCACCTGCGCT
>DATHJP010000658.1:0-2690 GCA_035489695.1 Terriglobales bacterium | reverse complement strand
GAGTGCGTTCCCGGTGAACCGGCACCACGTTTCTAACTCAGGCCCGATGCTCTGTTCGTCACCGATCACCGCGACCAGATCGCCCGGGCGGCATCGGCGCAACGCAGAGATCAACTCCGGCAAGAGGCCAGACGTAAAGCTCTTGCGCCCGATATCCAGATCGACGTCAGCCCTCATCGGAATGCGTGAATTTTACATCCCTGATGGGGCATTCCGCGGATCGTCTTCTGAGTTGAGGTATTCAAGGCCCAGCGGCCCAATTGCCGTCACCTGCGTGATGTACTCGCCGGATTTCGCCCAATGGAAGTGGGAGGCATTGCCGGGAAGAATGATCACGGTGCCGGGCGGATAGGCGTGCAACTTCTCAGTGTCGAATTGATCACCAACCCCGATGTAGAAAATGCCGGAAATGACCGTATAGATCCGATCCTCGGGGTGTTTGTGCGGCATCAACTTCACACCACCAGGTACCTTGACCCGGATCGCGTAGGGTCCCGCCTGCGAGGGTTGACCAACGAGAATTGCAAACCGTGCGGAAGGCGGGAATGCTGGAAACGGCTTCCAGTCGATCTCTTCCGGCAGAATTGCTCGGAAAACGTCTTGGCCCGGCTGATGAGGTCGAAGCGTTGCTTGCTTGATATTTTCAGTTTGGCTGGGAGACATTGAAACCACATCTTTCTCGTGCTGCTCGCGTTGCGCGGTGCTCAACGCTCAGCGCAACCCAAGCTCCGGGCGGACAGAGCGAATAATATTTATCTGCCCGCCGAGGCAACTGTTTAACCGAACTAAGGCGCTCCTCGGTTGAAGTTGCGATCTAAGCTGCTTTTTCCGCTAATTCATTTAGCTTATTGTGCGGGCGTCCACTTGTCCGAGCCGGTCAGCCTAACTGACACATCCGAAATAAAGATGTGCAGCGGCTTGCCATCAGCGAAGCCGCGATGGTCGGTTGAGAACAGAATTGGACCTGCCTTTTTGTAGCCTGCCCACGTTGCGAGGACGCGGCTCGGCGGCTTGGCCCCGCCGCGGTGGTAGACAAAGTACACGACCCGGTTGTCTTTACCGACGTAGAGATCCCAGGTGTCGCCGGGCGTGTAACCGCCATCTGCGGGATACTTCACCGGGAGCAACTCGGCCATGCCGGGGCCCAGTGGCAGGTTAAACTTGCCCTGATCGATCGCGCTGGCGCTCTTGTCCCAATAGGCATGAAACGGGAACAGAACCCAGTAGTTATCGTTGATGAAACTCGGGTCGACTTCGTTCTTCACGGCGTCGGATTGGTTGCCGAGGTCGGTACGCACGTAGGAAACCTTGACCGGCTTGCCGTCTTTGCCCACCCCTTCAAAGGTGACCTTGCCGGTCTTCGGCTCCCACTCCCATTTGTGAGCAGCTTTGAAGAGTCCGGTAATCTCCCCGTTCCAGGTGTAGCGGATGGCCTCAACTTTGTCCCACGAGTCGATACCGAAGGTCTTGGCGACTTGATCGAGAATTGGCGAGCGTGGTGGCGCCTGCGCCCAGGAGGTTGGAGCAATGGCCAGCACTCCGCAAAGCAGAAGACCCATCATGATTAAACGGCGGGCATTTTTCATAGAGTTCACTCCTCGGTGAATTGAACGAATGCTGTGTAGGATGACGGTGTAAGGCTCCCGGATACAGTAATGCTGTTCGGCGAACTGTCCTTCAGGCTACCTACTCAGTTGAGCATTGGGCGCCGGCGACTGTGGGATCCGGCGCAAAGCGATAATTACGGCAGCTATCGCCACACATCCGTATTCCAGCAGCATTACCCAACCAGGAAGCGCCCCCCACGGACGCCCAAGAATGCGCAAGTGCCACATAACGTAAGTCGGGAAAATGCTCACAGTCCAGAGGATGATCAGCAGCGTCGAGGCCGACGTCAGAAATGGTAGCAGCCAGAGAAGATACCATGGGAATACAACGGGGGCGCACAAAAGCGATGCTGCCATTGGCCACGCAAATAGGTCCGGAGACCACTCGGGCGCTGCGCTTCTCAGCGATGCCCTTGTAAACAAGGTTGCAGTCACCAATCCGACGAGCACTGCCAGGGCAACTAGCAACTGCGGAGGCGCCACTTGATGGAGTGCCGCAAACACCGGACCATTAAAGCGGAAACTGTGCACATACGTACCAAGCGAGCCGATCGGAACGCGGCCGTGATCAAGAAATGGCAGGTACAGGAGTCCGACCACAGCTGCCGCTAGCGCCGCGTCGCGAATGCGAATCCGCTTCCAGTAGAGGGGCAAGAGTACGATCGGCAGAAATTTCACTGTTATAGCTAGCCCAAGTCCGACGGCCGCAGTCGCACGCCATCGGCGCACTAGCGCAGCGGCGGACACCAGCAACAATAGCGCGCCAACAATGTCAATGTGACCACTTCCCGCCACTTCAATCGCCAACAATGGGTTCCAGGCGAACGCCAGAACTAGGTGCGCTGCCTGCCGGGTACAACGCAGGAGATCGAGCAACGCGAAAACAATTGCGAGCTCGCAAACCACAAATGCTACTTTCAGTGCAAAGGTGGACTCCTGAATCGCGGTTACTGCGCGGAAAAAGAGCTGCGCTCCTGCTGGATATGGGCTCGGTAGATCCGGGTTGTTCAGGTTGCGGGTTTCCGGGGTATGCAGCGCAGTCACGGCAGGATCGCTAGGAACGACAAGATAGGGGTTGTAGCC
>DATHJP010000657.1:0-2490 GCA_035489695.1 Terriglobales bacterium | reverse complement strand
CCCCAAAGCATTAAGCAGAAGCAAGCCGATCGCTTGCGCCAGGTGCGAAGGAAACGGATGATCAGTGCCAAAAATCCGATACCAACTCTCGATGCGCGTACCGGTAGCCAGGTAGGCCAAGAGCTTCCAATACCAAGCGCTACCGGAGAAATCGAAGTGGACATTCGGTCCGACATAGAAACGGTTCGCCAGCGGGACGAGGGCCACTCCGGCCGCCGCACACAGAACGAGAACCAGCCATCGTAAGTGTTTGCGCGGAGGCCAGGCCAGAATGGCAAAAGAAAAAAGCAGCGGAAATGCCGCCGCGAAGACGTGAACCTTGAAAAAAGCCACCAGCGCACCCACTACCACTCCGGACACAATCCAGACACGCCGCCCTTCGCGCGCCCCCTGTACGATAAGTATCAGCGCTGTTCCGGCGATCGCAACACCATAGAGACCTCCAGGAGCAACGTGTTGGAGCCAGAAATAACCGTAAAAGGGGTTGGCGACGTTCAACAGAGCGGCGTCCGGTAGTAAGAATGCAGCCATGAGCGCTGCCAGTCCCGCCCCCTGACTCCAGATAACGCGGCCGAGGGCATAGCTGGCCAATCCGGTAAGAAATGATCCGAATGGTGCCCAGAAACCTACCACCGTATCATAAGCCGGCACGTGCCCCACCTTAGCTAAACACGAGGCGAGGGAGTAGCTCGCATAGTGATAGATGATTGCGGGGAAGCCTTTCCACTCATAGTTGCCGACTTGATACAAAGTCTGATCTCCCACGCTGCGTGCTACGATACTGGCGTGGAAGAAGAAATCCGACCAAGGCTTGAACACGATGCCACCCTCGACCGAGCTCGTTGGTAAAATAAGGTCCTGACACCAACCCGTCGCGGCAACAAGACTCGCAATTATGCTTAACAGCCCCAGGGCGGAAACCGGGTCACGCTGATGATGTGGGAGAAGCTTCGGAATGCCCGCGACCGCGATCAGAAGAATAATCAGCGGAACCCAAAGGGAGAATGGCACGAAGCTCTTCCAGGCCATCACGCCGACGGAAACAACGGCGACTCCTAACAGGAAATCGAGTGCGAAAAAGGATGGCAGCCGCAGCAGCGCCGTGATGATGCCGCCAGCTCTGAGCAAAACCCACGGCAGCACCAAAAGAAACACTGCGGAACGCAGATTAAAGCTTCCACTGGCAAGCGTGATCCAGGCGACAAGGAAGGTTGAAATCGCAAGGCAAGCTAACAAGCAACCTCTGTCGAAGGCGCGTGCGGGTTGCGATTCTCCCCGGAGTGCCTTAGTTCCTTTTTGATTTTCACTCATCACCCGCAAATGCGACTGCCAAAAACAGCGCACTCCAGGAATGACAAACGGATCGGACGTCGAGCGTGGTCATTACGCACAGGTTTTCTAGCAGCGAAAAGCGCGCACGGCGTCGATTACCTGCGCCTGTTCCGACATGCTCATTCCGGTGAAGAATGGAAGGCGCAACAGGCGAGCCGCCAGATCTTCCGTGACGGGACAGTCGCCTTTGCCCCCGCCGAAGCGCAGGCCCATCGGTGACAGATGCAACGGCAGATAATGAAACACGGCCAGCATCCCGAGACCGGCGAGATGCGAGATCAAGGCCTGTCTCCTCTCAAAGGAAGGCATAATTAAATAAAACATGTGGTAACTCTGTTCGCATTCAGAGGGGACGATGGGGAGCCGGGCCCCGTTGGTTTCGGCCCAGGAAGCTAGTTCGCGCGCGTAGTTTTCCCAGATCTGACGCCGCATCGACTGAATCTGGTCGCGGTGTTCGAGCTGTGCCCGCAGGAAAGCCGCCAGCAAGTCCGAAGGCAGATAGCTCGAGCCGAAATCGATCCAGCCATACTTATCGACTTCACCGCGGAAAAACCGACTGCGATCCGTTCCCTTTTCCCGAAGAATCTCAGCGCGCTGATTAAACCGGGCATCATTGATCAGCAGTGCGCCGCCCTCTCCACAGGTAAAATTTTTCGTCTCGTGAAAACTGAGAGCAGCCAGCTCCCCAAAGGAGCCGAGATACTGCCCGCGATATTTTCCATAAAGACCGTGCGCATTGTCTTCGACAACCGCAAGGCCGTGCCGCCGCGCGATCGCCAGGATCGCCTCCATTTCGCACCCGACGCCCGCATAATGCACCAGAAAAATCGCCTTCGTGCGTTCGGTAACGCGTTGTTCGATTTGGTTCTCATCGAGGTTGAGCGTGTCCGTGCGGACATCTACAAAAATCGGTTTGGCGCCGCGCAGGACAAAAGCATTCGCAGTTGATGGAAAAGTAAAGGCGGGGAGAATAACTTCGTCTTGAACTCCGATGTTTAGAAGTAGCGCTGCCATTTCCAGCGCGTGCGTGCCCGAGGTCGTGAGGAGCGCCTTCTGAACGCCGAGCGACTGCTCGAGAAGCCGGTGGCAGTTCGCGGTGAAGCTGCCATCGCCGGAGAATTTCGGCTTGGCAATTGCGGCCCGGATGTAATCGAACTC
>DATHJP010000656.1:0-4424 GCA_035489695.1 Terriglobales bacterium | reverse complement strand
GATCATGGATGTTGGCTTCGATCCCGGATCGCCGGAGCAGAAGATATTTAAAGACTGGCTGACCAATCGCTACCACGCCCCGTCTGATGACATCGATCAACCCGTGGACCTATCGGCCGCGGCGCTCTACGAGGAAATCGTCCGTGACCTGCTCATTTCGGTGGCGAATGCAGATGGACGGCCGCAATGGAAGCCGGACAGTTTCTTCCGAAGATATGCAAGACAGTAGCGTAGCCAGCAGCGGCTCTGGATCGCGTTATTCTGACAGTCAGAGCTGCACACAGCCGGCAATCGGCTCATCACGGTAACTGTTACTTCGCATTGATCTGCTTGAGAGCTCGTTTGTCGTTTCCGTGGATAACGCGTTAGCGTCAAACGCATCTAACGAAGTGTGCAATCCTCTGATCTATTTGACTACAGTAACCTTAGTGTCGCAGTACCCGATTCTGGGTACGACAAATCCGCCCTTGCAGCTCCCGAAATTGCACACCATTCAGCCAGCTTCTCAGCTATCCCGCTAGAAACCAGTCTTTCCCGGTGGCACGAGACGTGCTCCACCACATTAGTGAGCTGGTTGGCAGAAAAAAACATGGATCTGGTTACCACAACAGGGTTGCTGAAAATAGGATTGTTGAACACATTTCTGTGCGCATTCCTGTGTTCTGCCGCTTTGGGCCAGCACAGCAGCAACTCAGCATCGCCGTCGTTAACCACGCCGTCGCCATCGCAATCCCTGCAATCCATCATCGAGGGAATGGAAAGAGCGCAATCCGACGTTCGTCCACAAGTTGCTTACCAGTTAATTCGTGAGTACCGCCTGTTCGGCGCCAAGAGCTCGAGCTCGGATTCCGAAGTCGTGGCCGAGGTGGATTTCCGGCCGCCGAGCAGCAAACAATACAACATCCAAACTCGGTCTGGCAGCAGTCGCGGAGAACAAATAGTGCGGCGAATTCTGGACCACGAGGTGGAAGCAACCACGAAGAAGGATGAACCGCACAGCGCTGCCGTGAACAGCGCTAACTACGACTTCACGTTCATGGGCGAGACTGTGCTGGATAACCAGCCATGTTATTTGTTAGGTCTGAATCCAAAACGAAAAGATAAAGACTTGATATCCGGCCAGGCTTGGGTCGACAAGCGGTCGTTCCTGGTTCGACGCATTGAGGGCGAAGTCGCGAAAACGCCGTCCTGGTGGCTGAAAACCGTGCAAGTGAAACTCGCCTTTGCCTACCTGGAAGGAACCTGGTTGCAGACCAACATGGAAGCAGTTGCCGATGTACGTTTTGTCGGTCCCCACACTCTGACGTCACGAGTGCTGGATTACCGTGGCGCGGATGTAGTCGCCTCCAGGATGCCCGCCCATTCCGGCGGTCAGCTCATAGAGCGTAAACACTGAAGTTCTTTCATTAAGCGTTCAATCCCTTAAAACTCTTCCATCTGATGGCCGCGCACATGCCTCCATTTACGCCACCGTGCTATTGAAATGACGTGGAAGAGCCGCCCGTTAAGGCCGCGTTACCGGGAAATTCAAGATGGGCTTCAGCCCTGGTGGTCGTCCTTGGGGAGTTCACCGGGGCTAAAGCCCAAGTCAACATCCCGCTGACGCGGCCCTCAAAGGGCCGCTCTTCCACGTTAGCGCAATCAGCACGTGCGACGGCGGAGATAAAGGCCTTCATTTTTCGGCGGGATCGCGCTGCCTGGTCCGTACCGCTCCGGTGGCGATTCCGAGGCCGAAAAGTATGACCACGCCCACGATGATCCAGCGTTGTGGAACGTGCATCATGTAAGCACCGTACGCTAGCCCGGCAATCAGAATGAGATATCCCACGAGGTACAAGGCAAAGGACATTTGTCTACCTCCGGCCTTATTGTGCTCTGGCGGAGCGGTTAGTTACAAATCAGCTTCGCTAAAACTCATCATTCACTCGATCTGAAAAATACGGTACCGGCTTCTCCACGAACGGGGTCGGAGATTTTTTCGGATGCTCCATTCGAATACTGAAGGGCAAAGGACCTCACGAAACTTAGATAACGAGCGTTCTGGGGGTCGCCCCAAACAATTACTGCATCAGGGGATGCCTTGGCGATGTCAGCCAATACCTGCGCAGTTACATCCGGGCTCGGCAAATCTTCAAGGTCCGCTACCAGTTTCCGATTCCCAAAGTAAGCTGCTTTGTAGCCCGCCTCCCACCCCACTCCGTGCTCGGGAAAGGGCCCAGACCCGATGCTTACGAGACCAGAACCCATATGTGTTTTTAAGCGACGGCCCGCATCGTAACAGACGACCTGAAAGTCTCTGGTTAAGGTACGAAACGGCGAGGCTCTGTAAACCATCGATGTAATCACTCCCAAGATGGCTAGAACAATGGCGATTGTTCGCCAACCATTGTGATTCCAATCGGCGTCTGGAATCAGGAAGCGGGCAGCAACAGCGAGCACAAGAGGTATTAATGGATAAAGATAGCGTGAATCGAATACCAACATGGAATACGCGCACACCAGGCTAATCGCACCCACCGCGATGACAGTGACGACTCGCCATTCCACAGGATATCGATGTCTCCGGCGAGTGACGATCGCGACAGACGCCATGAATGCGATTAGCCCTCCCGGCGTCACGACGATCATCATTTCTTTGAGTACCCGAGGAACGTTGTTGGCTTCAGCTAGCATCAACTTTGGAAGTGCCTGCTTGATGCCGACGTGATATGTCCACGGCCACGCCCCGGGAGGCATCGGATCATCCACGATATATTCGTCGACCACTTTCGTCGTGTCCGTCAGAAGCGCGTAGGTTGGGTCATGGTGTTCGCGATAAGCACGCAATGTCCATTGAAGAAGATTCGTTTTGAATTGACTGCCCGTTGTGAACACTCCGTATTTTGAGTGCAGCACTGTGGCCCATGCTGAGGCAACTATCACGGGGATCAGCGCGGCTGAAGCAAGCCGGACAGCTCTCGCTCGCCAGCTCCCATCCGACAAGATCACACCAACTAGAGTACAAAGCGCCAGCCAGGGGAGCGCGAATGCCTTCGCGAGAAAAGCCAGACCGTGAACAGTTCCGAGAGAAAACCAATCTTTCGCACGCGCATCGCGCAGGCATCGAAGTAGAACAATGAAGTAGATGAGTACCAGCGCCCCGAACAGAAAGTCGGGAGTTATCATCTCGACTGAGGCGGCGGCCAGGCCGCGACCAAGCGCGAACAGCAAAACTGCGAGAGAGCTGGCCAACCTGGAGTGCCATAAGCTTTCCGCAAAACGGTAGAGAAGGACGAATGACAGCAGGAAGCTGGCAACGTTGATAAATTTACCGATATGCAAATAGTCCGCATGCGCGAAAGAGGCAGCCGCTATCAGCCAGGAGAGCAGAGGGCTGCGAAACGCATTAATCGCTGAGTGAAATTCGCCTTGGTGAAGGTGACGGGCTATTCCCGTGTAGGCCATGCCGTCATAATCAATCTGGTTGAAACATTTCAGGCCAAACCAGATAAGTTGAAAGATGCAACCAAGGATTGCGACGGCGAATATCCAAGTTGGGGTTCTCCTACTGACGCTGGGTTGCATCACCGATTCCACCCAGCGTGCAGCGCATTCGCCCATGCATTAGGCCAAGGGCGAGGGTCGCAGATATTAGGATGCGACCGAGAGCGGTTTTCACTTTCGAAATATCGCCCAGCAGATAAGGATCGTAGGAGCAGCCAAACCTTAAAACCCGCACCACGGATTTCGTTCAATAGTGTGCTACTGTTTTCAGCCATATAACTAGGCGTGGTCGATTTTCAATAAGACTCATCAGAGCAGGTTGGATGGTGCAATGCGCTGCTACTTCGGTTTTTTCTTCGTTTCTGGTTTCTGCAGCATTCTTTATGAGTTGGTATGGTTGCGTCTTGCCATGGCGCAGTTTACCGTCACGACTGCTCTTGCGTCCATCGTGCTCTCTGCGTTCATGGTGGGGCTTGGTTTGGGCTCATTGGGTGCAGGGCACTTCATGCGTACTCGCGGGGCCGGTCTGGCTTTCTCCGCATTGCGGTTGTACGCCTTGACTGAGTTGCTCATCGGCGTTTCAGCCATTGCAGTGCCTCGGGAATTATCTTGGGGCCGTGCACTTCTACAGAGGCTGGACGCTGGTCATCCCCTCTCGGGAGCAACTTTCTATCTGGCGTCCGGTATTGGCATAGCATTCACTCTAGTGCCTTGGTGTGCGTGCATGGGCGCGACGTTTCCCTTTGCGATGTCGGCCATTAAGAGGGAATTTGCGGGAAAGTCCTCGCGTTCTTTCAGCTATCTCTATTTGGCGAACGTCCTGGGCGCCGTGACTGGGGCGGCAGTCCCGTTGTTGCTGATCGAGGAATGGGGATTCAACGCAACGTTGCATGTTGGTGCGTTGTTGAACCTGTGCCTTGCCTTATCTGCGTTTTTGCTTT
>DATHJP010000655.1:0-3492 GCA_035489695.1 Terriglobales bacterium | reverse complement strand
GCAGCACGGCTGCGTGCGCCAATATTGCGTCGCTGGGATGCTCCGTCGTGCCGTCGACCCGGGCTGCAGTCGTTCGCGAAGGGAGGGTGCCGCCCCACATGGCGGCGTTTTCCCAGGTGCCCCCACCGCCTTTCCACTCGGCCATCGTTCCCGCTCTTAACGTCGGCACACCAGCCAGCATGAAGAGACAGGCCGCAAACCCCGCTACATTACGATATGCCAACTGGGCCGCAGCGTTGCCTAAAATGGTTTCGATTTCGAGCGAGATTTTCATATTGCGCGCGAAGGATTTTGGCCTTTTTGCCAATATGTCACCAGCTCGTTTTTGCCAATTCAAGGTAAAGGAGGTAAAGGAATTGGGAGCTTCACACACTCACCCCCGCGCGCCTTTTGTGGCGAACGGCCTTCGCGACATTTTGGATTTCGGAATTCTTCTGCTCGATTGGGTCAGCCGAATCAGCCTCGACCTGACTCGGAGCTTGATTCTTGGTGAGGTCCAGATTTTCCTCGATTTCGCTCTGGCGGCGGCACAGCTCTTGGTAGCGATCCTCATGCTAGAAGGGAGCGCCGACATTGGTTTCGAGTTCCTTACCCCGCTTGTGGACATCGGCGATGTCGGTTTCCAGCTTGGCGGCGCGCTCCTCGAAGCCTTGAACGGTGGCTTCTAAAGAGCGGATTGTGCCCAGCGCAGTGTCCGTGACGCGGGCGCCGTAACTGTTTCTCCCTCGGAGAACCACCTCGACCGCGTTGTTGAAACCCGGGCGCAGAAACAAATCGAATCCGGCGAAGCGCCCGACACGGATATCATCCCCAAAACGGTTCTTGAGCTTCTCCGCCCGACGGAGAATCAACTCCCCGGCGATGCCACGGTTGTCGAGCGTGTGTCCGTCGAGTTCGATGCGGAAGTTGTCACCGGAAGCATCCTGCCGGGTAACGATGTCCTGGCGGAGATTGCCGAGCCGCGCGGAGAATGTTTCCGCATCCTCATGCGAACAACGGAGATTCGTGCGAATGCGATACTGCTCCTCGGCGTGGGCGGAACGGAGTCGGGTGAGTCGAATCAATTCCGCGTCCAGCTGCGCTTTCTCAATCACGAGAGGATTGCCGGACGCGATGGCTTTGACTTCGGCGTACGTCAGCACCGCTGAATCCAAATCCTCCAGGCGGCGGATCGACATGTCGCCGCTCATCACCTGCCCACCTGCTCTAGAACTCCAGGCGGCATTTTCACCAAGCCGGCGTTGGCCTCGGCAGTCACGACAAAGAGCGGGTCGCCCGCGGCGTCGTTAACCCAATAGTCGGTGGTCGCGGGCATGGACAAACGCATCCGGGCCACCTGCGCCTTGGGTAAACGGCGCTGGCCATGATAGACGCGGACGTGGCCGTCTACATAAAGAAAACCGAGAGCCTCTCCGCGCAAAGCGATGCGGCTCCGGGCCAAGGCTTGCCCGAACTGGGCCGCGCGTCCCACCACAGCCAAACGGGCCAACTTGCGCCGAAGCGTTTTGACCTCCGGTGCCCGATCCAATCCCAAAACTCGTCCCAACTCTCGGGGAGAATGTTCTTTGAGTCCCTCGGGGCGTTTGATGCGCCAGAGCGCCATCAACAACAGCGTGAGGATACTGGTGCGCAGGCCGTAGAAAGCCGGGCCGAGACTGCCATAGATTTGTTGGGCGCACTCAAACACACCACTCTTTAGGAGCGGGGGCACCGCCAGCAAAACCCCGGCTCCGGGGACATTGCTCTGAGAACCAAACAAGGGAGCCGCATCTTCCAGCAGCCCGAGATAGGCCAGCAGGCGATCACCGGATCGATCCATCGGGTCGGTGTCAAAGGTGGTGGGCAGAGCGGCCGTGGCACTCACTACTACAGATGAAGTTGGGTGCGCCGTTTGCACCGGTGTCGGCGACGACTGAACAGGAGGCGGTGTTGGAGAAGCGGACACGTTTGGGTCCGCAGTTTGGCCGAGATCCAACGCAAGCGGCATCGGCTCCACACAGGATTCCTTCCACCCCAGGCGCCGCAACATCTTCCGGATTGCCTTCTCACTGACCCCAACCCGGCGAGCGATCTGACGATTGGAATGACCCTCGGCCTTGAGGCGCTGGATCAATTGGGTTCGCGCTCCCTTCAATCGGCGGCGCCCTTCCGGGTATCCACTGACATGGCCCAGCGCAGCCAAACCGCCGCTTTCAAAGCGCCGCTGATGCCGGCGGACCGTGCGCGCGGTGCATCCGAAGGCTCGCGCCACTTGGCTCTGATCAGCCCAACCTTGCTCCACCAGACTCACCATGGCGTAAGCCTCGGCCATATGATCGCTCACGGCGTACTGCGCCAGAATAATCCCAGAGACAATGACCACACAGTAGTCATCCTGGCTTCTAATCAGACAGCGATCGTTAATAACACGGATGTTTTCCGGGTTTCGAAGATTGGGGAAGAAATCGGACCTTTGCTCAGTCGCCATACGCGGCAACGGTAGGACAGCTGTTGAAAAAAGCGGACAGGTTTGGGTCCGCACCCGGCTCCTCTTTGAAATGTGCGAATCCTCAGGAAAATGCGGAAACTCTCTCTACTATGTCAGGAGATCTGGAATCCCCTTTAACCCTTGTCGTTGCGGACGCCGTGCGTTTTCTTTCTTCTATGCCGCCCACCGTTGTAACCGATCTTCAGCCTCAAACCGTGAAGGCTGGAACAGACGTTACTTTCAAGGTCATAGTGACCGGGACTCAACCGTTCAGCTTTCAATGGTTCTTGAATCGAACCAACATCGCAACTGCTACGACCGACACTCTCACGATTCAGCGAGCTCAGCCCAGCAATGCTGGCAATTACTCAGTAACAATTTCCAATATTGTAAACAGCGCTAGCAGTTCACCTGCAGCACTAATTGTCACCCCGCCAGCATCCACTCAACTGACGACCACGTCATTGAATCCTGCCGGACAGTTTCAACTATCGCTTACCGGGGACACTGGTGTGACATTTGTCATCGAGAGTTCCACCAATCTGGTCGATTGGACTGCAATCACCAATATCCTGAATTTGACCGGGCTTATTGAGTTTGCCGATCCGATCGGCACGAATCGCGAAGCCCGATTCTTTCGCGCACAGTGGTTGCCGCAATGAACGGTGACGGCGTCACGAACCGCTGTAAGCGTGGAACAACCGAATCACGTTCCCATCCAGACCGCCCGGATCAAGGTCTCCCCAGCAGCTTCTCCCAGGAACACCGCAACCCCCTCTGAATCCGCAGGACCGTCGTCAGCAGGATGTTGACGGACCCTGCCTCGATTTTCTGAACGGTCCTCGGGTTTAACTCCACAGCCTCAGCCAAGCGTTCCTGGGTGATGCCCCGGCGCATGCGTTCCCGGCGGACGTTGGCGCCGAAGCGCTGCTTCGCAGCCTCGATCAGCGGAAGCGGGCGGTGCAAGGACTGCCGCATCAAAGTGTACCCCCCAGTTTCAAAAATGGCGGCGCAGGAAGGCAGTT
>DATHJP010000654.1:0-16052 GCA_035489695.1 Terriglobales bacterium | reverse complement strand
AAGACGATCTCCAGGTCGCTGTGGACCGCGCTCTCAGTGCGCCTCCGCCCACGCCGGAGACGATCACCGACTATGTTTATTCCCCGGACATTGATCCAACGTCCTCTGCGTTTGAGACCCAGCTTTTTTCCCAGGCTACCGCGGCCGATGGCAAAAAAGCCGCGCCCAAAACTATGGCCGATCTGATCAATGCCACGCTGCGTGATGAAATGCGGCGGGACGAGCGCATTGTGATGTTCGGCGAAGACGTGGCTGATTGCAGCCGGGAAGAATATTTGCAACAAAAGCTGATCAAGGGTAAAGGCGGAGTCTTCAAGCTGACCGCAGGCCTGCAATGCGATTTCGGTTCTGACCGGGTATTCAACTCGCCGCTGGCAGAGGCGAATATCGTGGGCCGCGCGACCGGCATGGCGACACGCGGGCTGAAGCCGGTAGTCGAAATCCAGTTCTTCGACTACATCTGGCCGGCCATGATGCAGCTCAGAAACGAGCTGCCGCTGATCCGCTGGCGATCGAACAACGGTTTCTCCGCGCCCTGCGTAATTCGGGTGGCGATTGGGGGATATTTGACCGGCGGGGCTATCTATCATTCTCAATGCGGCGAGAGCATCTTTACTCATATCCCGGGGCTGAGAGTGGTTTTTCCTTCGAACGCACTGGACGCCGCGGGGTTGTTGCGAACTGCAATCCGCTGCGATGATCCCGTGCTGTTCCTGGAACACAAACGGCTTTATCGGGAAACCTACGGAAGGTCTCCCTATCCCGGGCCGGACTACATGATCCCATTCGGCAAGGCGAAGATTGTGCAGCCGGGAACAGATTTGTCCGTGATCACCTATGGCGCCGTGGTTCCACGAGCGTTGCAAGCGGCTCAAAAGTTGGAACGCGAACATGGAGTCAGGGTAGAGCTGATTGACCTGCGCTGCTTGAATCCGTTTGATTGGGAAGCGATTGCAGCTTCTGTCCACAAGACTAACCGAGCGCTCATCGCTTATGAGGACTCGCTAAGCTGGGGCTATGGCGCGGAAATCGCAGCGCGGATCGCCGATCAATTGTTTCAGCACCTGGATGCTCCCGTGCGCCGCGTGGCCGCTATGGACACATTCGTTGCTTATCAACCACGCCTGGAAAATGCCATTTTGCCTCAGATGGATGATTTATTCCGCGCCATGAAGGAACTGGCCGACTTCTGAGTAGGTTGAGTAGGAACTAGTTTCGTGGGCTCCCCGTCAAATCTGCATGTCACGAAGACGCTGGATCACCCTGATCGTAGTCACGCTGAGCTTGGCGGGTGCGATCTTCATCGCATTCGAATCAGCTGCCAAGCGCCTATCTCTTTCGCGTTCTAACTTGGTCCGGCTGAGCTGGCGCATGCTGGCGGGACCGCGAGCGCGTCCACTTAGCAACCGAGTTTTCGAGCGTACTCCGCAGCGAAGAGAGCGAGGTCAGTATCTGGCGGAAGGGCTTCTCGCGTGTTTTCGCTGTCATTCCGATCGCGATTGGAATACCCCTGGCGCTCCGCCCGCGGCTGGCAAAAAAGGTGCGGGCCACATCGCCCGGGATAATCCTGACCTGGTAGTGCCTAACATCACGCCCGATGTCGAAACCGGCGCTGGTAGTTGGACTGACGACATGCTGGCGCGCGCAATTCGAGAAGGCGTGGGCCACGATGGGCGCGCGCTGCATCCGCAGATGGTGTATCAAAGTTTTCGCTTCCTCTCCGACGAGGACTTGGCCTCCGTAGTGGTTTATCTGCGTTCGATTCCCGCGGCGCACAACCCTTTGCCGCGGATACATCTCTCATTGCGAAGACGATTGCTGATTGCGGATGATCCAGAACCTCTTACCCGCCCTGTGGCTTTTCCTGATCCCGATCTGACTAGCTGGATGTATCAGAGCAACCACTATTCTCCCTACGCCGAGTATCTTCGACGCCCTGCTTCGGATCCAGCACGACGCGGCGAATACCTGGTGGAGATTGCCGATTGCGGCGGCTGTCATACTGCATGGGAAAATATGAACGAGAACGGCGAACCAGTAGCAGGGGACTTCGGTGGAGGGAATATCCTGCACGATGAACACATTCCCGACACTGCCAGCGCGAATATCACGCCGGATCCCTCAGGCATTTCTTATTACGACCGGGCACAATTTGTGAAAGTGATGCGTACTGGGATGGTAGGCGCGCGGAAACTGAGTCCGCACATGCCCTGGGCCTATTACCGAAATCTTAGTGATGATGATCTGGAATTTATTTTTGCGTATTTACGCACCTTGAAAGCTGCCAAGCACCGCGTGGACAACACCGAGCCAGCGACGTATTGCAAAGTATGTCGCGGCCGGCACGGAGGCGGAGAGTGGAACTGAAGCGCCCAGGATTGTCGAGGGAGTGATTTTCGATTTACACCTTCTTCGCCTTAACACCCCGACTAGGGCGACGAATGCTATCCAGCGCGATGGGGCCGGCGCCCAACAAAATCAGTGCGAAGGCTATGGCAGCCAGCGAGAGCGGGAATTGATATCCGCCATTCCCGAGAAGACCATTCTTCCAATGCACTTTCCAAATGGCCACGCTCATATTGATAAGAATGGTCAGCGCTGCAACACGAGTCAATAATCCGATGAGGACCAGAATCCCGCCGAGGAATTCCGCCGCCGCAGAGCAATAAGCCAGCCAGCCGGGCAGTCCTAGATTGCTTACATGATGCACGTGCTCGGAAAGGCCGCCGAACACTTTTGGATAACCGTGGCCAATCATGATGATGCCCAGCACGATTCGCAGGGCGAGCAGTCCCAAAGGTTGAAGCCGATCCAGCAAGCGCAACGTTGTTCTCCAGAATTGATAGCAGATTACCGCAAAGGCGACTTCCAAGAGAAGGAGTCACGGAGCAATTTGGATGGCAAAGAGACTTAACGCTCATCTGGGGCCACCCTCAGTTATTTTTGGATATGCTTCGCGCCGAAAGGTGCCCACCGTCCTACCACTCTCGCAGAGCGTTCGGAGCAGCCGCAATCGACAGGACCACGGAAACACTATGTCATTGATGCTTAGCTTGGTCCTGCGTGACTGACCGCCGTTTCACGGAGTGTTATCGTCATCGTAGATGAAGCGCAATTACATTCTGGTGGTTTATTTGGTTGCGCTTCTGACTTCGTGCAAGCGGCCAAGGCAATCCGAATCGAGCAATAGTTGGACCGACTTCAGGAGCCAAGAAGGAAACTTTGCCGCGCAATTTCCCCAACCACCTGAGGACAAGCTGCTCGATGAAGAAAAGGACGTTGCGACCACGCGCGGTGCGAAGGCGATCAGCGAGGACGTGATTTACGACACGATTTACAGCTCGTTCACGGAAGAGCAGCCCATCAACGAGGCAGATTTTGAGACCTTCAAAAACGCCAACTACAAAGGGATGGGAAAATGCATGACTCTCGCGCAGGGCCTGGCTTGGCCCGTGCTCGAAGGCTACCGTGGACGGCAATATAAAGCGCATTGCACCACCGAAGACGGCACTGAACTGATCGAGGTCATGAACATCTATCTCGGCAAGCGACATGCTTATTCCATGACCGTCACGTGGCGCAGCGATGACCCCGAGCCGGTTCAGGATGAGAGAAAATTTCTGGCATCCATTCGTCTCCTTGATCCCGCAAAGTGACTTAAATCGCTGAGCCATCTTTTCGAGTGGGCAAAAGGGATGATTCGCGAGGATTTTGTCCCTTCCTTGGTGCATTGGGGCGCTTCCTTAGGCGTTCAACACTGTGTTGGCCGGACACTTCGTGGATAGCGTCGTTCCCTGCCGTCCTACTACCTTCGTACCGTCCTTAGTACTTTAGTTACGGTTCACAATTCAGGCTCGAACCCTCTGTATAAACACCCCTATATAATGTGCATATAGCATAAGATACCGCAATATATAGCATCAATCTGCAACTTGCTTTATTCTCTTTTCCAGAAAACCCGCATAAAACAGGGTAAAACCCGAAGATATGCCTTGACCTTGGCTATTTCCCGATTGATATATGCTCAGCACACCTGAATTCACTCGAACGCAACTTGGTGCGAGGAGTTTTCTCGCCGGTTCGCCCCGAAGGCCGGAAATAGCGGCTGCGACGGGGGCTTGATTCTGTGCAGAGGCTCTGAACTATGGCCGACTCGCGAGAAGTCATGAACATTCGCCAGGCTTCGCAGTACCTGGGAGTGAGTCCCGACACGCTGTACAAGTACGTGGGCGAGCAAAAGATTCCCGCTTTCAAGCTGGGCAACCGCTGGCGCTTCAAAAAATCGAAGCTGGACCAGTGGATGGAAGAGAAGTCAAGCCAGATGGAAGCGAAAAGCAAGAGAAAACCCAAGGCGGCTGCCAAAGCTGCCGGGCAATCGTAAAGGCGGGCACATGTTTGGATTCGGAGCAAGAACGATTGTTGGTCTGGATGTGGGTTCCTCCAGCATCAAGGCGGTGGAACTGAAACGGGGGCGCAACGGGATTGAGGTGGCGCACCTTGGCCTGGAACCGCTAGCCCCGGATATCGTCGTCGATTCGATGATTGTCGACTCCGGCACAGTCTCCAGCGCGATCTCGAAGCTGTTCACCGATAACGCCATCAAGACCAAGAATGTGGCGACAGCGGTCAGCGGACACTCAGTAATCGTAAAGAAAATCTCGCTGCCCTCGATGAGCGATCAGGAACTGGCGGAGACCATTCAGAAAGAAGCGGCACAACATATTCCGTTCGATCTGGCGGATGTGAATCTTGACTACCAGATTCTCTCGGAAGATGCGGGTAACCCGCAGATGGACGTCTTACTGGTCGCTGTCAAGAAGGACAAGATTCTCAACTACACCAATGTACTCTCGATGGCGGGCAAGACTCCCGCTATTGTAGACATCGATGCTCTCGCGCTGCAGAACTGCTACGAATACAACTACGAGCCGGCGCCGGGCCAGGTGGTGGCACTTTTGAATCTGGGCGCCAGCGTGATGAATATCAACATCGTTAAGGGCACGACGCCGCTGTTCCCGCGCGATGTCAGCGTGGGCGGTCATCAGTACACCGACTCGCTGCAAAAAGAGCTGGATCTGAGCTTCGACGATGCCGAGTCCCTGAAGCTGGGACGCAAAGTGGGGACGGTGAGTGAAGATGCCAAAACTCCGATCCTGCAGCAAGTGACCGAGATCATCGTGCTGGAAATTCAGAAGACATTCGACTTCTTCCGGGCCAGCGCCGCCGGAGAACACATTGAGAAGATTTACCTGGCGGGGGGATCTTCGAAGGTCCCGGGATTAGTCGAGGCGTTGCGTCAGGAATTCTCGTTGCCGGTAGAGATCTTCAATCCATTTCAGCGGATTGCTCCTCCGGCGGAAGGACCGGGAGTAGAACTGATCGAGCAGAACGCAGGCCAGATGGCAGTTGCGGTGGGTTTGGCCTTAAGGAGTTTTGAAGACTTATGATCCGAATCAACCTGCTGGGACTAGCGAAATCGAAGAACAAGCGTGGCGCCCCCACCTCGACGGCGGTCATGGAAGTGGGCGATCCCGGCCCACCGAAAATGAAAGTTCTGGTGGTGCTGGTGCTGGCCGGAGTGCTGAATCTGGGGTACTGGTACCGGCTGGACGTGGTGAAGCGGGACATCGCGGCCAAAATGCAAGTGGCGGAACAGAAGAATCGTGAGCTCGCAGATGTGAAGGCCCGGTACCTCGAGCGCCAGCGCCAGGCCGAAAGCTATAAGCGGCGCGTGGATGTGATCGATCAGTTGCGCGCCAACCAGTCCGGTCCAGTTAACCTGCTCAACATGATCGGTAACACCGTCAACGGCACCGAGGCGGTGTGGCTCAATAACATGAAGGATCAAGGCACGAGCGTGGACATTGAAGGCATGGCTCTGAGTACAGATGCGGTCGCCAACTTGATGACCAATCTACAGAAGACTGGTTTTTTCAAGAATATTGAGATCAAAGAGACCTACCAGGACGACACCTTTAAAGAAATGCAGGCATTTCAATTCACTTTGACCTGCGAAAAGGCCAAGTCCTAGAGGCGGAAAATTATGACCAACTTCAGCGAAATGTCGGGTCTCAAGCAATGGGGAGTGGTGGTTGCGGGGGCGGTGTTGTTGACTGCTGCTCTGTATTTCACCATGTTCAAGAGCCAGCGGGAAGCCAATGAGGCCGCGCAGCAAGCTCTCGACAACAAAGTGCGGGAAAATGCCGAACTCGAGGCCTACCGGCCGAAATTGGCAGAGATTGAGCGCCAGCTGGCCAGCCTGAAGCAGCAATTGGAGATTGAGCGGCGCATCGTCCCGGACGAGAAGGAAGTGGACGGATTCATGAGGATGCTGGATTCCGAAGCCATGAAGGCTGGCATCGAACTGCGGCGCTATACGGCAAAACCGGTTTCCGCCAAAGAGTTCTATACCGAAGTGCCTTTCGAGATGGAGTTGGACGGCCCGTACTATTCGATGCTGAGCTTTTTCGATCGGGTGGGAAAACTGGAGCGTATTGTCAACGTCTCAGGACTGCTGGTGGCGACGGTCAAGAAACCCACCGACGCCAAGGCGAAACATGCCTACCAGTACGCGCCCAACGAGAGCGTGGTCGCCACTTTTACGGCAAGCACATTCTTCAGTCATGACATTGAGCCGGCTGCGGGTACTTCTGCTCGGCCCGGCCAGACCATGCCGGTAAAAAAGTAGGGAGCCTATGAAGCTGACGACTGGAATTCTTGTATTGGGGATGGCGGCAGGCACGGCCTGGGGGCAGAACCCCGACGTCATCGAAAACACGCGGAACACGATGAAGGCGGTCGAGCAGAAGAAGGCCATGGACTCTAACGCCGCGCTGGCAGCCTCGCAAGGGCAACCGGCAAAACCAGCTGCGCTGGTGAGCGGGCAGAAAGTGGCCGCAGCTCCGACCAAGCCGGCCAGCGGCCACCCGAAAACGGGGGCCCCGGTCGCTAGCAAGACCCCGGCTGCAACTGCTGCCAACAATGCAAAACCGTCAACACCAGCTCTTGCAAAGAAAACGCCCAAGCCGGCGAGCAAATCAGTTGCACCGAAAGCTAAGCCGGTAAAAGCAGCCAAGCCCGCGAGTTCCAAGCAGAAAGTTGCCGTCACAGATAAGAAGAGTCCCGAGGTCGCCAAAAAACAGGAACCAAAGGTGATCAATCTGACCGGACGACGTGATCCGTTCGTCAGCCCGGTAGTGAACCGCAGCATGGTGGGTTCAGGCTGCAGCATGGGTAAGCGCTGCCTGGCGATTGACCAAATCAATCTTAAGGGAGTGGTGAAAGCCGAGGCTGGCATGATCGCAGTGGTGGTCAATGCCATGGACAAGGCGTACTTCCTGCGCGAGAACGATCCAGTATTTAACGGATATGTGGTGAAAATCACGGGCGACTCGATCGTCTTCAAAGAGACGCTCCAGGACAGGTTGGGGAAGTCATTTACCCGGGAAGTAACGAAAAGAATTACCACCCCGGCCGTCTAGCGTGATGGGGAGATTGCAGCCGGGAGAGTCCGGTTGGCAACAACGAATTTGAAAGTGGGGAGAAGCGAAATGCGAAAGCAACTGCTGGGTGTTTTCTTACCGCTGCTAGTCCTGGTTCTAATGGCGGCTGCGGCTGAGACGCAGAGCACAGCGACGGAGTCAGCCAGTCACGCCACGCTGCAAAAGGTGGCTGTAGTGCACGGCGAGGACGGCATCAGTGTGGAGATCACTGGCCGCGGCCAACTGAGGCCTGAACTCAGCGCCGTGGATTCGCCTGCGCGCCTGGTAGTCGATCTGCCGGCGACCGTAATGGCCACTTCGCAAAGTCACATCGGCGTAGGTAGCGACGGCGTAAAGGGCGTTCGTATTGGTATGGACGGTCAGACGCCTCCTAACACCCGAGTAGTGATTGATCTGGCGCAGGCCTGCCGTTACCAACTGCTTCCCGGCACGGACAATAAGTTCACCGTCAAGCTGTATACGGCTGCAACCGCCGCTAAGAACACAACGAACTCGACCGCTGTTTCGGTTGCGAATCCAGCTGTAGCGCAGGTGCCGTCGGCCAAAAAAGAGCTGGCAATGAGCACACCGGCTCCGGTATTGGGGACACAGAAGAAGCAGGTTCAGCCGGCTTCTTCGGCCACCGAATTTGTCTTTGTCGAACCTTCTTACAAGACCAAAGACGCGAGCACGCCAGAGGGAAGCAAGACTTCCCCAGTAGCGCCTGCTGACCGCGCGATCAGCGCTGCCGCGAAATTTGCGGATAGACCCGAAACCTTATTGCCTGCGCCGAGCGCCTCCATGCAACCCCAGGCGTCGCAGGGAACGGCACCCACTAGTGGACCGCAACCCGCGGTGAACATGGCTGCTGAGCAGAAGGCCCAATCTCAGCAATCGCCGGCGATCACCGGACCCAAATACACGGGTGAGCCGATTTCAGTAAATCTTAAAGATGTGGATTTGAAGGATTTCTTCCGCCTGATTCACGAAATCAGCGGACTGAACGTGGTACTGGATCCGAACGTCAAGGGTTCGTTAACCATCGTGCTCGATGACGTGCCGTGGGATCAGGCCCTGGACATCGTTTTGAAGAACAACGACCTGGCCCGCCAGCTCGATGGCAACGTGTTACGTATCGCGACCGTGGAAACCCTGCGCAAAGAAGCGGAGTCGCGCCGGGCGCAAATCGAAGCTGAGGCATTGGCGGTCGAGAAGGTTACTGTCACTCGTTTCTTGAGCTATGCGCACTCCAAAGATGTCGTGCCGACAGTAAAGAAATTTCTTACTCAGCGTGGAGATGTGATCTCCGACGACCGCACCAATGCGCTTATCATTCAGGATATTCCTTCCGTCATTCCCGGGATTGACCGGCTTTTGACGCAGCTTGACCGTAAGACGCAGGAAGTTGAAATTGAAGCTCGTGTGGTCGCCGCAACCCGCAGTTTTGCGCGCGATATCGGCACCCAGTTCGGTTTCGGCTGGGGCAACGGGCCCAGCGCTATAGGCGGCGCCACCAGCGTCGGCAGCTCGCCTATTATCGTGGGAAACACACCAAGTCCGAATTACATTGTTACCGGCACCGGAGCTGCTACGCAGATTCCTCTGTTCTCTAACCTGCCGGTGACCAGCCCGACAAGCGGTATCAGTTTCCTCAATGCCAGTAATAACGTGCGCATTGACGCTATCTTGACTCTGGCCGAGTCGCGCGGCTTGCTGAAGATTCTGTCGCGTCCTCGAGTAGTGACCCAGAACAACATCCAGGCGCTGGTTCGCCAGGGCGTGCGGGTTCCGATCGTTACTCAGGCGCAGTTGGGTGGGCCGCCAACCGTAACCTACGTTGACGCGTTTCTCCGGCTAACGGTGATTCCGCAGATCACCTCCGAAGGCACGATCTTCTTGAACGTGGACGTGGAAAATACCACGCCAGACTTCGGACGCACGGTCCAGGGGAACCCGACTTTGATCACCCAGCAGGCGACTACGCAGGTGCTGGTCACCGACGGCGGTACGGTTGTGATCGGTGGTGTGATCCAAACTCAGAACTCAGTCAACATCGCGCAGGTGCCGGTGCTGGGCAACATTCCGGCCCTCGGCAATCTGTTCAAACGGCGCAGCGTGAGCACCTCGAACCAGGAGCTCATCTTCTTCATCACGCCGCGCATTATTCAGACATAGGCCTATCGAGTTGCACGAAGACCGCCGCCGGAGTCTCTGAAGAACCTGTCAGGGACGTTCCGGCGGTCAGTCGTTTAGGCAGCTTCCATTCCTTGCAATGCCGATCCGTTGCTAAACTTCAATCATGGATTACAAAGCCCGTCAGCGGAGACTGCAGGAGTCTCTCCAATCTAATCGTCTGGACGCACTACTGGTGACTCATCTTCCCAATGTCCGCTATCTCTGCGGATTCACCGGAAGCGCTGGCGTGCTTTTCGTTTCGGACAAGAAGATTGTGTTTTTTACGGATGGACGTTATCGCACGCAAGGGCGGGCGGAGGTTCAAGGATGCAAGGTCGTCGTTGGCAAAAAGGGGGCACTGGTAGCATGCGCTGACTGGTTGCGCGCCAATAGAAGTACTGGCAGGATGCGTCGAAGAATTGGTATCGAGAGTGAGCACTTCACCATTGCGGAACACGGTCGTCTGGCAGGATTGTTGCCTGCGGATGCATCGTTGCGGCCCGCGCCGGCGCTGATCGAGCGCAGTCGCATGCTGAAGGACGCCGAAGAAATTGAACAAATTCGGGCGGCAGTTCTGCTGGGCTCTAATCTCTTCGACGTGATACTGAAGACAATTCGTCCGGGAGTGAAAGAGAGCGAGGTCGCGGCGGAGTTGGAATATGCAGCCCGCAGAGCGGGGGCAGAAGGGATGTCGTTTCCCACCATCATCGCAGGCGGTGAACGCTCGTCGTTGCCACATGGTCGGGCTTCGGAGGCCCCTATTCCCCGCAACGGATTCGTGGTCTGTGACTTCGGTGTTATACTCACTGGCTATTGTTCTGACATGACCCGCACAGTGTATGTGGGTCGTCCTACGGGTGAAGCTCGCCGCGTGTATGAATCAGTCCGGCGTGCACAACAAGCCGCTATCGAGGCGGTGCAGCCCGGTGTAGTGGTTGGCGAAATAGATCGGGTTGTCCGCAAGCTATTGAAAACGAATAACTTGGACCGTTATTTTACGCATTCGACCGGCCACGGGGTGGGATTGGAAATTCATGAGCCACCACGCGTAGCGGCCGGACAGGCAGAAGTGTTGCGCCCGGGGATGGTCATTACCATCGAACCCGGCGTATATATCCCAGGCAAGTTTGGGGTGCGGATCGAAGACATGGTGGTGGTCACAGAGCGAGGCTGCCAGGTTCTGACCCCGACTTCCAAGACATTGATTACGCTTTGAAGCTGCTACCCTAAGGCTGGGCATCGGAGACATTCTCCGGCAGTCTCCCGCGACTCTGGCGCGAGGGACAAACGAAACGGTCCCACCGCAGACGATGAACCAAAAAGAACTAAAAGAACTCATTGAGTTCTTAATTGAAAAGGATATTGCCGAGTTCGAATTAGAGCGCGGCGACGTGAAAGTGCGTATCAAACGGGCCGCTGAACCTTCAAGCGACGCCCGGGAAGCGCGCTACCTTGTCACAACAGCGGCGCCGCCAGCCGCCCCGGACACGGGTGTCGTCCCGGCGGCTGCAAGTACTCCCGCCGCGCCTGCTGCTCCTCCACAAGCTCCTCCAGCAGCGGAGGAACCCTTGCACATGGTTCGCTCACCCATCGTAGGAACATTTTACGAGGCGCCTTCCCCAGGTGCACCGCCCTTTGTGAAGCCGGGGGATACGGTCGAGACCGGGCAGGTATTGTGCATTGTGGAAGCCATGAAGCTGATGAATGAGATCGAATCTGACGTCGCCGGAGAAATTGTGAAAAAGCTGGTCGCCAATGGACAGCCGATCGAATATGGGCAGGAATTGTTTGCCGTCCGGTCGCGATCATGACGATCTCAGTTGAAAGCAAGATACGCGCGTTTGACTTCCGTGACTGCTCGAAATCTTCTAGAGAAAAGAGTGCGCGCAGATCCTTGGAGATCTGAAAGTCACTGCGGATGGCGTCCAGGCATGGAATGTTCAAGAAGATTCTGATTGCAAACCGCGGCGAGATTGCGCTGCGTGTGATCTGCGCTTGCAAGGAACTGGGGATCCGAACCGTAGCCATTTATAGCGAGGCGGATCGTCACTCCCTCCACGTCCGTTTCGCTGATGAAGCCATCTGCATCGGTCCTCCCCAACTGTCGCAAAGCTATCTCAACATTCCAGCTGTGATCAGCGCCGCGGAAATCGCCAACGTTGAGGCGATCCATCCGGGCTATGGGTTGCTAGCGGAAAACGCCAACTTCGCCGAGGTTTCCGAAACCTGCAATATCAAATTTATCGGACCACCGCCGGAGATTACCCGGCTCATGGGGGAAAAGGAAAAAGCTCGCGAAGCAATGAAGAAAGCGGGCGTCCCCGTCTTACCCGGTTCGGAAGGCATTCTGGCCAGCGATGGCGAGGCATTGGAGTGGGCGCGGCAAGTTGGGTTTCCGGTGATTATCAAAGCCTCAGCGGGCGGCGGCGGGCGAGGCATGCGCATCGTACGCAACGAAGAAGAACTACCCGCATTATTCAAGGCGGCACAGTCGGAAGCGGCGGCTGCCTTCGGCAACGGCGACCTCTACATGGAAAAATTCGTGGAGCGGCCCCGTCATATCGAGTTCCAGATCCTCGCCGACCAGTACGGAAACGTGGTCAGCCTGGGCGAGCGTGAATGCAGCATCCAGCGGCGTCATCAGAAATTGCTGGAGGAGTCGCCATCCACGCAGGTCACTCCCGAGCTGCGAGATCAGATTGGAAAAGTTCTCTGCAAGACTCTCTCTCAAATCGGATACGTCAACGCCGGCACAATTGAATTTCTCATGGATGAGGACCGGCGCTTGCACTTCATCGAGATGAACACCCGTATCCAGGTAGAGCATCCGGTCACCGAAATGGTCACCGATGTCGATTTGGTGAAGTGCCAGATTCTGCTGGCCGCGGGCGAGCGTTTAGAAAACGTGCTGCAAGGGCCGATTGTGCATCGCGGGCACGCGATCGAGTGCCGGATCAATGCTGAGCATCCGGAGACCTTCATCCCATCTGCGGGGAAGATCACGGCCTTCAACCCGCCAGGAGGAACCGGCGTGCGCGTCGATACGGCGGCTTACGCGGAAGGTACAATTCCGCCATATTACGATTCACTGATTGCCAAGCTTATTGTGCGGGGGAAGGATCGGTCGGAAGCGGTTTCCCGCATGGCTCGGGCTCTTGAGATGTTCATCGTGGAAGGTGTGTTCACTACCATCCCGCTGCATCGGCGCATTTTGGCGGATCCAGATTTCCGCGCCGGCAACGTCAATACCACATTCATTGAGCGATTCTTGAAGGACAAGAAGGAAAAGAAGTCTGTGGCTTAGTCGAAGTCCAACTTCGGAAATAAGGATATCGACTCGGTGATTATTCTTCCGAAGCTCTACGCTATTGTGGACGCCACCAGGTTTCCCGATACCCAGGCTCTCTGCGCTTTCACCGATGAACTTGTTGCTGGCGGGGTAACCGTTTTGCAATACCGGAACAAGAACGGCAGCGCACGGGAAATGTTTGAGCAGTCGCGGGAATTGAGACGTCACCTTCCAAATTCCGTCCAACTCATAATGAACGACCGCCCAGATCTCTGCTTAGCTGCGGGATTTGATGGCGTGCACGTGGGTCAGGATGACCTGTCACCCGAAGGGGCAAGGAAAGTAATTGGCGATTCGCTTACGCTTGGAGTTTCCACGCATAATCCCGCACAGACGAGGATCGCCGATAAATCCGCCGCAGACTATATCGCCATTGGACCCGTTTTCGTCACACCAGCGAAAGCGAATCCTGATCCAGTGGTTGGTCTGGAGGGAGTTCGCGCGGCTCGCGCTTTAACGCGCAAACCGCTGGTGGCAATCGGCGGCATTACCCGGGTGAATTGCGGTTCGGTCATCGAAGCAGGGGCGGATTCGGTGGCGGTGATATCCGATCTGTTACTAGGGCCGCGCAAATCAGCAGAGGAATTCTTTCTTATCTTGAGGTAAAGTCTTGGCGTTCCCCAAGGATCATTGAAGGAGGGTTGTGAGCATCGAGACCAAGCCCCCTAAGCCTGCCGCCAGCGATTGGGAGATCCACACTCATCAGGACCAGGAACTGGTTAAGGGCCTGGGACTGACCAGCGCCACTATGCTGGTGATCGGATCGATGATCGGTTCCGGCATTTTCATCGTTTCCGCGGAGATCGCTCGGGAAGTGAACTCTCCGGCGCTACTGATCGGCGCATGGGTGGTCACTGGGTTTCTGACCATCGTTGGAGCCCTGTGCTACGGCGAACTGGCAGCCATGATGCCGCGCGCCGGCGGGCAATACGTTTATCTCCGCGAGGCGCTGGGACCGCTTTGGGGATTTCTCTACGGATGGACTCTGTTCCTCGTAATTCAGACCGGAACCATTGCGGCTGTGGGCGTGGCATTCGGCAAATTTCTCGGTGTTTTCTTTCCCTCGGTTTCCTCCTCTAACTGGATTCTGCACTTCTGGAAAGTACCGCCCATCCGCCTTGGACCGATGGTACTCGGCAATATGGACATGGGGTTGAGCACGCAAAATCTCACGGCAATCCTGGTCGTGGTGGTGCTTTCCATAGTGAATATTTTCGGCGTGAAAACGGGCGCAACCATCCAGAATATTTTTACCTTTGCTAAGGTTTCCGCGCTGTTCGGCCTTGTGCTATTCGGCATTCTGATGGGGCGGAACGCTCAAGCGATTGCGGCAAACTTCACCAATTTCTGGCGGAATGCTGGCTTAAGCGCCGGGCACGCGGTACAGGTAGGAGTTGGCGGGCCGATTGTCATGGTCGGAACCCTGACCATCTTGGCGATCGCTCAGGTGGGATCATTATTTTCGGCTGATGCCTGGAATAATGTCACGTTCACTGCCGGCGAGGTAAAAAATCCCGGCCGCAATCTTCCGCTGTCCTTGGCCTTGGGGACAGGAGTCGTAATCGCGCTTTACATAGCGTGCAATGTGGTCTATCTGAATGTCCTTCCCCTGGAGGGAAGCCCTCACGGTGCAACCATCCTTGAGCGCGGCATTCAATACGCAACCGAGGACCGCGTCGGTACGGCGGTGATGACGCAGATGTTCGGCAGCGCGGGAGGATCGCTGATGGCCATCGCCATCATGCTCTCCACCTTTGGATGTTGTAACGGCCTGATCCTGGCGGGAGCGCGCGTGTATTACGCCATGGCAAAGGATGGGCTTTTCTTCCGCCGCGTGGCCAGCCTCCATCCCACCTACAAAACGCCTTCGGTGTCTCTGATGGTGCAGATGATCTGGACTTGTGTGTTGTGCGTTTCCGGAAGCTACGGACAATTGTTGGATTACATCATCTTCGCCGCCCTGGTTTTCTATATCCTCACTATTGTTGGCTTGTTCGTCCTCCGCCGCACTCGTCCCCACGCTGAGCGACCCTATCGTGCTATTGGCTATCCGGTGCTGCCTGCAATTTATATTGTGATGGCCTTGTTTATTGATGTCGTACTATTACGCTACAAGCCACAGTTCACGTGGCCAGGGTTGATCATTGTGCTGTTGGGCATCCCGGTTTATTACTTGTGGTCGCGGCATTCGGCTCGAGCAGTCGCGGGCTCGTCGGTTTAATTGCCTCTAAGGAGACTCAGACAGATGGGAAATCTGTTGGCCACAAAACCGCTGCACCTGCTGATGGAGGAAGCGCGGGAGACTGGTGAACACAGCCTGAAGCGTACGCTTGGAGTTTTTCAGCTCACTGCCCTCGGAGTGGGCGCGATCATCGGCGCAGGTATTTTTGTGCTGTCGGGGCTGGGGGCACAATATGCCGGCCCTGCTCTAATGCTGTCATTTGTTTTGTCAGGAATGGGATGCGCTTTCGCCGGTCTGTGCTATGCCGAGTTCGCCGCGATGATTCCCCTCGCCGGCAGCGCTTATACCTATGCCTACGCCACCATGGGTGAAATCTTTGCTTGGATTATCGGCTGGGACCTGACTCTCGAATATGCCATGGGCGCGAGCACGGTATCTTCCGGCTGGTCAAACCGCTTTATCGAGCTGTTGGATATCTTGCATATCAGAATTCCACTCTGGCTGGCATATGACCACTGGACGGCCTTGCGCACCGCTGAAAATACGATTGCGAGGCAGATGGCGCTGGCTTCAGATTCTTCGCTGGTCCCCGGCACACAGGCATTCTTGGCCAAGGTAGCCGCGATTATGGCCGCTCAACCTCCTGAACTGATGCAGCGCGCGCATGATCTGCTGGGTGCGCCCCAGATTTTTGGCGTCGAGATTGGCTTCAATCTGCCGGCTTTCGTAATCGCGCTGGTGATTACCGCCATCCTGGTGATTGGCATCAAGGAAAGTGCGCGATTCAACACTACGATTGTGGTGATTAAATTAGCGGTCGTGCTTTTTGTGATTGGTCTTGGCTTCAGATATGTAAGCCCCAGTA
>DATHJP010000653.1:0-6324 GCA_035489695.1 Terriglobales bacterium | reverse complement strand
CCGCTAGCATGATTACGGTGAAATCGAAATCCAGTCCGGTCTGGTTGGAAACTTTTATCGCGCCTTCGACTCTCTGGCCGTTAATTTTCGGATAATGGCTCCACTCAACCAGCAACGGCGCGACCACCTGTAAGATCAGCTCCTGACTGCGTTGCTGCCCGGGTTTCCCACCGTCGCTTACCGTTACGGCAAAACGAAATTCGCCAACTTCCAGGGGACCGCCACTCAGGAGCCCACTGTCATCCAGGGTAAGTCCGGGGGGAAGCGAGCCGTTGGTGATCGCCCATTTCAAAGGAAGAATGCCGCCCTTGGCTTCCAGTTGAAAGTGATATGGAGTTCGCAGTAAAGCCTTGGGCAGGCTGGTGGTCGGCACCGAGAGTGGCTCGCCAGTGGCGGCGCCCTGCTGTGCGGCCACTGCCGAACTTAGTCCTGCTAAGAGGAGGAGAAGAACTAACGTTTTGAGCTTCATGAAAAATTATCTGCTTACGTGGAACGCTCGTGCGCCTGGGGCTTGCGAATGCTCCACAAAATCACGGCACCAACTTGCTCAGAAGTACGATATCGGCTTCGCCTTTCCCTACTGCGGCATAAATGGAATGCCCATCGGATGACCATGAAACTCGCCGGGCGATAAGAGTTGATTCGTGTCCGAAATCGGTGATACGACGCATCTCACCGCCTGCTGTCGGCAGAGCCCAGATATTCGTGCTACCCCCATCCGTCAGCAGCAGAGCCAACCACTTGCCGTCGGGTGAGAGCACCGGCGGCATCATCAGCCAGGACGGAACCCGTGAACCGGGTATGTGAACCACGGGTTGCGCCGGCCCATTTTCGGGATTGGCGCGCAGTATTTCGATGTCGGACGAGCCATTTACATTCGCCAACTCGTGAGCAAAATACAGGGTGCCGTCGGGACCAACGGCTGGCCGCTGACCGTCATTGCGCACCACCACGTTCTGGTCGCTGTCCGGCGCGCGTTTTAGAATTCGGTAGGATCCGTCTCGCCCAGGTTCAGCAAAATAGAACCACCGGCTGTCGGGTGACCAGGTCGCCCAACCACCGACCTCGGAGACCTTGCGGGCATTGGTCCCGTCGGATTTGATGAGCCACTGGTCCACGTTCCAAGTGGTGCGGCTACGAGTTACGTAAGCGATGTAGGCTCCATCCGGGGACCAGACCGGCACTCCCAGTGCAAGGCGCGGATCCTGTTCGAATGTGACTTGACGCGTAGCGCCGCTCTCCAGATTGGCAATCCACAAATTGCCATGACCACCGCTGTCGCTGAGATAAACCAGTTCGCGATCGTGCGGACCGGCCGAAGGAGTTTGTACGGCGCCGGTCTGATGCGTAATCTGAACTCCCCGCCGAGTGTTGTCCAGCGGTTTGCCATCCACCGGATACTTCCAGATATCGAATTGAGTACGCGCTCTGGTCGCGACTAAAGTGCCGCTGGCGTCCAGGTCGGGAGAAACGTAGGAAGTCTCGCCAAAAGTGAGCTGTTGTAAATCCTTGCCTCCAAGGCGCACCGACCAGAGATTCATGGTAGGCAGGTACAGCACGGTTTCGCCACGGGAAGAGGAATACACCACGCCCGAACTATCGGGCAGCCATGCGAAACCTCCCAGAGGACTGCTATCTTGCGTCACCGCCTTGAGTGGTCCGCCGGCCACTGGCACGTAATAAATGTCATAACTGAAGACTTGACCGTGTTGGAATCCGAGCATGCGGTCGTCGGGGGACCATCGCAAACTTGAGTAGCCCCCAGTAGGAAGGCGGGTCAGAGTTTTGGAGTTGGCACCATCGCGATCGGCAATCGCCAGTTCCACCTGGCCCTGTTGCGTCCTCAGATAGGCGATGTGCTTGCCGTCATGACTGATATCGCCGCCGCCCAGGCTGGTGACGATGGGACGCGCCGTGCCGCCCAAGGCAGGAATCTCCCAGATCGTCCCTAAACCATTGGGTTCGCGCGAAGGCGTGTAGTAGATCAGTGACGCCGAATCGGGAGGCCAACGCGAGGATTGATGATCGTTATCGTCGTGAGTGATTTGCAGAGGCATCCCGCCGGCAAGCAGCCGGAGCCAGACATGCCGCATACCGCCGACATCCGCCGTGAATGCCACGGACTTGCCATCCGGCGAGAGTGCCGGAAATTCCTCCACCCCTACGAAATCCGTGAGACGGCGCAGCACCACTGGAGCCGAAGCTCGTGGCGAAGGCCGGAACCAGCGCGCCGCCAGAAATCCTAATCCGCCTGCCGCCAACACCGCCGCAATAACAAGCACCGGAAAACGGCGTCGCGAAAGTTTCTTGGCCGGAAGTGCGACGGCAGAGCCGCTGCCTGTGTCCTCGCGAGTGAGCAACTCCAGATTGAAAGCCAGATCGCGCGCCGACTGGAACCGCTCCGCCGGGTCCTTCTCTAGACAACGGTGCACAATGCGGGCAAGAGCGGGTGGAAGATTACGGACTGCATTCGAAAGTTCCGCCGGTTCCTCCTTCAAGATCGCGCTCATGGTGTCGGCGGAAGTTGCCCCTTGGAAGGCGCGACTTCCGGAAAGCATTTCGTAGAGAATTGTGCCCAGGCTGAAAATGTCGGAGCGATGGTCCGTGACCAGGCCGCGCACCTGTTCCGGAGACATATATCCCACCGTCCCCAGTACCACACCGGGCTCAGTGGCCATGGTGCTTTGCATTGGAGTGGCTTCGGGCGTGTTTAGCTTAGCCAGGCCAAAATCGAGGATCTTCACTGATCCATCGCGGGTCAGAAAAATGTTTTCAGGCTTTAGATCCCGATGCACGATTCCCTGATCGTGAGCGGCCGCGAGCCCACGCGCGACCTGCACGGCATAGTCCACCGTCTTGCGTACCGGAATCGGACCCTGCTTAAGGCGTTCACGCAGGGTCTGACCCTGAAGCAGTTCGGTGACAAGATACGGCGTGTTTCCGTTCTGCGTGCCGAATCGATACACCGCGACGATATTGGGATGATTGAGCGCGGCCGCCGCCCGTGCCTCTTGCTCAAAACGCCGCAGCCGCCCGGGATCAGAAGCAAGTTGCTCCGGCAGCAGCTTGAGCGCGACTTCACGCCCCAGGCTGCTGTCGCGTGCCCGGTACACCTCTCCCATGGCTCCTGCACCGAGCGGTGCCAGGACTTCGCAATCACCGAATTGGGTTCCCGTGGGAATGGGCATCGGTCAGGGAATTATAGGCGCATCCAGTTCTGGAATTTTTCCCGGTGTAGAGCTAAACTTTGCGCATTATGGATGCTACGTCATTGCGGGATTACGCAACGGATGCAATTCGCTGGTGGGAGCCGAAGCGCATTGCCTACAACGTTGCGCTGGTAGCGGTGGTGGGCGCCTGCTTTCTGGTCACACTACCTGCTTCAAGACAGACCCTTACTGCCGATACTCTACTTTTCCTGGTCGCGCTGGCGGTGCTGGCGAACGTGGCTTATTGTGCTGCTTATGTGGTGGATGTCTTCGTGCAGGTGTCCGGATTCCGCGAACGGTGGCGGGCTTATCGCTGGATACTGTTTTTTATCGGCATGTCATTCGCCGCGATTTTAACCAGATTTTGGGCGTTAGGCATGTTCCACCCCAGCTCGCACTAGAAAGGCTTCCGCGAATCTGAGGTGGACAGTTGTCCGCACGGCGGCGCACGTCAGCGCTTTGAACTGCCACGAGTGGGAACAGAATCTCCGATGGTTGGCAACCCCTTGCCAGCAGGCGGAATATAAGTAACTATAGGGGTGCATTATGAAGGCAGCAGCGATTGGCCTCGGGTTGGTTCTCACCCTCACCGGCTATGGCCGGACGCAGGCAAGTTCCTCTGACACTCCCCAGGCGGCTCCGCCTTCTGCGCAGTCCGATTCGAGCACGGATATCCAGGCGCGCACGGCCCAAGAAGCCAAGGCCGACGCGAACAGCAAAAAGGACAGCTCACAGCCTGATCACAGGTACCGTCTTCGCCTCGGCGGACTCGCAGTTGGAGCCGGATACAGCTACTTCTCCGGGCCGGTTTTCCCGTACGGCTATGGTTATGGGCCTTATGGTTTCTATCCTTACAGCGGCGTATTTTCGTCGATTTTCTGGGAACCGTTCGGGGGCGGGTTTCCGTTCTATCCCGCGGGGTACTTTCAACGAGGTGATGGGAAGGGTGAAGTTAGACTGACCGCTGATCCCAAGGATGCCTCGGTGTACCTGAACGGAGGTTATGCGGGAACAGCTGACCACCTGAAGAGCGTGTGGTTGGAGCCGGGTGCCTATGACTTGTCAGTTTCGGCGTCAGACCGCAGAACGTACGAGCAGCGCATTTATGTGCTGAGCGGGAAGTCGCTGAAGATTACGGCCAAGCTGGGAGCTTCTTTGCCAGGCGACAAGCAGGAGAAGCCATGAGGCGGACGATTTGGCTAGTTTTGATGGCCGGGTGTTTGACGGCGTGGGCCGCGCCCAAGGGCACAGTGCCACGTGCGGTGGCGACGCGCTATCCGGCCCACGCTGAGCAGGATGGGGTCGGCGTCGGGGCGAAGTTGTTGAGCCGGGATGAGGCTCGGAAGGCATTCGTGTCCGATGTGAACGATTGCTGCCTGGTCGTGGAGATCGCCCTGTATCCGCGAAAGGACAAGGCAATGGATGTGTCGCTGAACGATTTGACCCTGCGTCAGACTGGCAGCGAGACAGCCGCCAAGCCTTCCAGCGCCAAGCTGATTGCTGCGACTCTGCAAAAGAGTTCCCGGGCAAAGCGCGATATTTCGGTTTATCCTTCTACCGAAATCGGATACGGATCGGGTCCGGCCTACGATCCGAATACAGGCACACAACGCGCCGGGGGAGTCTACACGCGAACCGGCGTCGGAGTGGGAATCGGGAGTCCGGGCGCTGGAGCAACCGACAAAGATCGCAGCACTATGGAGATGGAACTCAGCGAGAAAGGGCTGCCCGAGGGAAGTGCAGCCGCTCCTGTGGCGGGGTACGTCTATTTTCCCATTCGTTCCACGAAGAAAAAAGTGAGTTACGAGTTGAGCTATGTGCTGAACGGAAACAAGGTTGTGCTTGCGCTGCCTCAGCCCTAGGTATTGCGTTTCCGCAGCGTCTGGGATCCCCATTGCATGAGATAGGTTAGACGGATACTGGTCTTCTCCAGACTACCCTCGATGCCGCTCCCGCATCTCAAACTCGTCCCAAAGAGGTGATAAACATGGGCTGGATAGCGGATCAATTCGAAAGTCGCGCTGCTTCTCAACCAACGGAAAATCCTGATGAATCAAACGCCCAAGGGTTTGAAGTGAAGGCGGAAGATACATGGACCAAGCTAATGGAAGGCTTCCGCCAGGATGTCGAGGAGTTCCAGCGGCTGAATGGAGACGCCGAGTTCAAACAGCTCTCCGACTTAAGCTGTCGCATTTCAAACTCGGCGGCACATGTCGCAGCCCTGGTCACCGCCGATATGTCAGCCCAGACTATCCAGTACACGTACGAACCGGAAGATGCGGATACCGCGGTTCCGGAGGGCGGCGTTCTTTCCTTGCGACCATCCGAGCACTGGGTTGAGCTTTATTCCGCCGACCAGCGGTTGACGTCCGATCAAGCTCGACAGCTTATCCTCGAGCCGCTGCTATTCCCCAAGGCAACGGCAAGCGCGGACGAAGATACAGCGGCATAACGAATCATTGATCTTTGCCGGGCTTTGATCCACCCTTGAATCCCGATACTATGATGCTGCACTCCTGATGCAGCTAAGTCCAGCAATCCTTTCCGACGCCCGCATCCTGGCCGCATACATTATCTTTTTTGCCAGCTACTTCGTCTTCGCGCTGGGCAAGTTCCCCGGTTTGAAAATCGACCGCCCGGGTGCGGCGATTATCGGAGCCGTGCTGATGGTGGCATTCCGCATCATGAGCACGCAGGAAGCGCTACGGGCAATCGATTTCGCGACGATCGTCTTGCTGTTCTCGATGATGTTGATTGTCGCCAACCTGCACCTTGGCGGTTTTTTCGAGTGGGTGGCGGAAAGCGTTGTCCTTCGATTGAGCGCGCATCGATTGCTGCCGGCTGTGATTTTCACCAGTGGCATCCTGTCGGCATTCTTAGTAAACGACATCGTTTGTCTGGTGATGACGCCTTTCGTCCTGAGACTCACCCGTCGATTGGGCCTGAATCCGATCCCTTATCTGCTGGCGGTTGCGACAGCGTCAAACATCGGCAGCGTGGCTACGATCACCGGCAATCCGCAGAACATGCTGATTGGTTCCGTCTCACACATTTCGTACCGGAACTTCCTCGTCCACCTTGGGCCCATTGCGCTGGCAGGATTGTTCATCGACTG
>DATHJP010000652.1:0-3209 GCA_035489695.1 Terriglobales bacterium | reverse complement strand
CTTTGCCCTTCTTCATTTTTGCGCTTCCCGCTGGAGCCATCGGCGACATTGCCGATCGCCGCAAACTGATCCTCTACACCGAGACTTGGATGGTGGCCGTTGCTCTCGCGCTTGCGATGCTGACTATCAGCGGCTTCATCTCCCCACTGCCGCTCCTGATTCTGACCTTTTTGCTGTCTGCGGGGGACGCATTCGAAACACCCACTTGGCGCGCCGTCTTGCCGGAACTGGTCAAGAAAGAGGACCTTCCCGCGGCGTCAGCACTCAACGGCATCGAATTCAACTTTGCGCGTGCGATCGGACCTGGTCTTGCAGGGTTCATCATTGCGGCAGCGGGCGTTGGCACCGCCTTCGTGCTAAACACCGTCTCGTTCATCGGCGTCATCTTCGTGGTTGCACGCTGGAAGCGAGCGACTCCCAGGCGGACGACTCCACGAGAAAGCGTAGCGGGCGCGACTATCGCGGCGATCCGCTACGTCCGCTACTCGCCTGCCATCCGCATTTTGCTGACCCGCTCTGGACTGGTGATGTTCTTTGCCAGCGGGCTTCTTGCTCTCCTGCCATTCCTGGCTCACATCGTGAAGAACAGCCCGACTGCTTACGGGCTCTTACTCGGATGCTTTGGTTTGGGCGCAGTTGCTGGCGCTCTCCTGATGCAACGTGCGCGAGCACGCTGGTCAACCGAAGCCGTGGTCACGGCAGGTGTGGCAACTTTCGGGATCGCCTCCATGGGCGCGGGCGCGTTGCGGTCTGTGCCTGCACTTTGTGTAATCCTGGTCGTCGCCGGCGCTGCGTGGATCGTCTTCCTCTCCCTTTTCAACGTGCTGATTCTGAATCAAACGCCCGACTGGGCCCGGGCTCGCGTGCTTGCTATCGCCACGTTGGTGTTTCAGGGAGGAGTCGCTGCCGGAAGCGCCACCTGGGGCGCTATCGCCTCGCGTCTTGGCGTGGGTGCTGCGTTGCTATATGCAGGAGCCGGGACCCTCGCTATGACGGCCTTGGCGCTCTTCTTGCGCCTGCCGGACGCGACGGTTGATTTAACCTCCTGGAATCATTGGCCACTGCCCGCGACGCAGAACGGCGCCCTGACGACAGACGACAGTTTTGGCCCCGTGCTGGTCACCGTCGAATATCAAGTCGCTGCAGAACAGGCTGCGGAGTTCCTCAAAGCGGTTCGTCAGTGGGGACGGATTCGGCGCCGCGACGGCGCGCGAAGGTGGGGCATTTTCCGCGACATGGAGAATACGGATCGATACGTCGAAACCTTCATCGTTGCCTCGTGGGCGGAACATCTGCGACAACACGAACGCCTGACCCGCGCCGATCGTGAGACCGAGGAGCGAGTGCAGCGATATGTCCTCTCCGAGCCCAAAGTGCGGCATCTGATTTCAGCTGTGACGAGGTAAGTGACATGAGCCATACTGTTTGTCGCGATGAACATCCTGCCAACTCCCCATTCCCGGACGCCATCCAAGCACCGGAGGCTTGGTATGGGAACCGATGGAATCATTAACGGCATCACTCGTCAGGATTGGCTTCAACCGGCTGAAGAACGTTTGCAGAAGCTGCTTCACGCCACCTTCGCCAGCGGCGGACGCGGCGGACAAAAAATAAAAAACGTGTTGCATGGAACGTGGCTTGGTCACCCGGTGCACGTCATCCTCACGGATGTGCCGATAGGTGCCTGGACTGCGGCGCTGGTGTTCGATTTCCTGGAATCGACTAGCGGTCGCAAGGAGTTCGCTGCGGCTGCCGACGCGTCGATAACAATAGGGTTGATCGGTGCGGCCGGCGCGGCCATCACCGGTTTGACGGATTGGCAGGACGTGGACCCGCCGGCTCGTCGAGTCGGTCTGGTCCATGGACTGTTAAACCTGATGGGGACTTCCCTATTCCTGGCCTCGAGGGTGATGCGCAAGCGCAGGTCACGCTCTTCTGGTCGCCGCCTGGCGCTATTGGGCTACACCGTGGCGACAGCTGCAGCCTATCTGGGAGGAAACCTGGTTTATGAGCAACAAATCGGTGTGGACCACACCAGTGGTCAAAAACTTCCTGAAGATTTCGAAACGGTTCTTCCGGAATCAGACTTACCGGAAGGAAAACTGAAACGTGCTGAATATAACGGAGTGCCGATTCTACTGGTTCGCCGCGGCAAGCGAATCTTCGCCCTGGCCGAAACCTGCTCTCATTTGGGCGGGCCGCTGGCGGAAGGAAAGCTCAGCGGCAACAGCGTCCAATGTCCCTGGCATGGCTCTCGATTCGCACTGGAAGATGGACGAGTGCTCGATGGGCCTGCGGTGCATCCTCAACCTTGTCTTGAGAGTCGAGTACGCGACGGAAAAATCGAAGTCCGCAAGATCACCGATACTGTGATTGCAAAACCGTCGAGCAGCATCGAGGATTCCGAACCTCCCAAGAAACAAAGCAAAAAGGGTGGAAAGAAAACTGGTACGACGGGGTGAGCGGCGAGAGGCTCTGCCACAGGGATTCACCATAGTTGGTCATGGCTTGAGGCTCAGCGCGGCTTTGCCAGTCTCCATATCGGCCGGCACCGAGATGTGGTCATGCACGGCCAGCCAGTGGCCATTGATCTTGCGGTAGCACTCAGTAGCGCGCACCCACACTTCAGATTTCTCCCCATTCTTCAAGGTTCCACTGACTCGTTCCAGGGCAAAAATGAAAGCAACGTTGTTGCCCGTGGTGACATGCAGATCCCGAACCTCGAGATCGATTGGGCCCTGATATTGCGCAAGGAAATCTTCGTAATCTTTCTTGTACGCATTCCAACCGACATATTGCAGCGGCGGCACAATGTCGTACGCCACCAGTGTGTCGCCGGGCGCGTAGATCGACATGATTCCGTTGACGTCTTTGGCGCGGAAAGCCTTGCCCCAGCGGTCTAACAACTGCCGGATTTCGGCTTCATCGTTGGTGGCGGTGCGGGCTCGAGATATCGGGAAAAGCGAGACGCAAGCCAGGGTTAGCAGAGATGGTGCAAAGAACTTTTTCATCGTCGGACCTCCTTCGCAGTAAAGAGAACATTTGGCACTTAGAAATTAGCCCCGCGAGGTCCGTTGGTCGCTAAATGCCAAAGGCGAACTGCCACGCGCTTGTGGCCAGTTACGGAATATCTGATGAAAACGCGCGCGATTATGTGGCGCAAATTTGGCGAAGTCGAGGTAGCATAGTGGTATGGAAGAGATTGAAAT
>DATHJP010000651.1:0-9721 GCA_035489695.1 Terriglobales bacterium | reverse complement strand
CACGTTGTTCACGATCTCGACTTTACCGATTTCCTGCGGAAGAACGAAGTGCACTGCTCCGTCGCGGGTCTTTTTATCTGCTTGCAATCGCCGGACGATGTTACGGCTGCGAACTTCGACTCTTGGCAGCGGACCTAGACTTAAAACCGCATCGATGATCTGGCTTGCGGCTGGCTGATCTATTTTATTCACCAGGGACGCGATGCGAGTAGCGGCAATCATCCCCCAGGCAACGGCTTCTCCATGAAGAAACCGGCGATAACTGGTTTCAGTTTCGAGCGCGTGTCCGATGGTATGTCCGAAATTGAGGACACGACGCAGACCGCCCTCGCGCTCATCCGAGGAAACGACATCCGCTTTTAGTTTCACCGACTCGGCAATCATCCATTCTAACGTCACAGTATCCGCACGCAATTTTTTGATTTGAATGTTCTGCAAGCGGCGAAACAGCTCGGGATTACCAATTACTCCGCACTTCAACGATTCGAACAAGCCGGCGCGAAATTCACGCTCTGGCAAACTGGAGAGCACGGCTGGATCAATCAACACAACACGCGGTTGATGAAACGTTCCCAGCAGATTCTTCCCTGTCCTGAGATTGACTCCCGTCTTGCCGCCGATGGAAGCGTCCACCTGCGCCAGCACGGTGGTCGGAATCTGCACCAAGTCCACACCGCGCATGTACAACGATGCCAGTAATCCGCCGACGTCTCCGACCACGCCACCTCCGAAGGCCACGACGACGGCTTCGCGATCCGCGCCCATGCGGGATAACTTTTCTGATAATTCTTGGATCGAAGCGAGTTTCTTATGAGGCTCGCCGTCTTTCATCTCCAAAAGTTTCGCGGCGAATCCGGCGGCCGTGAGCGAGGCCATCAGCTTCTTGCCCCACTTCCGTCGTACAGGAGGTACGGTCACGACGAAAAGCTGCCTACGCTGACCAAGAATTTCGCGTAGGTGCACGCCGGCGCGCTGCAGCAGGCCGCTTTCAATGATCGCCTGGTAAGGGCGCGGCGCCACGGAGATGGTCACTTGGATCACGACTTTGTCATCATAACTTAACCCAATAACTAACCCGCAGCAGTGGCTAGTCCATGCGTGGTAACATTTTTGTTAATGAAGTGTGCTCCAGCCGAAACGGATTTCCTGGTGATTGGCGCCGGCGTCGCCGGACTGCGCGCAGCGATTGAACTGGCTGCCGCGGGCCGTGTCGTTGTGCTGGCGAAGCGGGAACTGAAAGACTCGGCCACTCAATTGGCGCAAGGAGGAATTGCCGCAGCGCTCAGCGACGAAGACGAAATCGGCCTTCATCTCCAGGACACACTCAATGCGGGCGACGGCTTGTGCAATCCCGATGCTGCCAAGGTATTGGTGGAAGAAGGTCCGGAGCGCATCGAGGAACTGATTCAGTGGGGCACGGAATTCGACCGCGAAGGCACCAAGTTGGCCTTTACGCGCGAAGGTGCACATAGTCGTAACCGCGTCCTGCATGCGCATGGAGATTCCACGGGACGCGAAATCCTGCGCGCTTTGTACGCCAAAACTAAAACGCTCAAAAACATTTCGGTGTGCGAATTCGAATTTTCCACTGATCTTCGAGTGGAAGACGGGCGGGTGCGCGGCATTTACCTGATTAGCGACAAGGGCGAACATCAGCAGATGGCCGCCGCCGCGGTACTGCTAGCCACCGGTGGCCTGGGGCAACTTTATCGCAATACCACAAATCCGGCCGTGGCTACGGGCGACGGAGTAGCCATGGCATTCCGCGCCGGAGCCGAAATCAGCGATATGGAATTCATCCAGTTCCATCCTACGGCGCTCTATTTAAAGACCGCGCCGCGTTTTCTGCTCTCGGAAGCGTTGCGGGGGGAAGGCGCTTATCTGCGAAACATCGAGTTGACGCGTTTCATGACCAAGTATCACCCCATGGGCGAGCTGGCCCCGCGTGACGTGGTTGCCAGAGCCATTGTTCACGAGCTCGAAGTCAGCAATTCCAAAGATCCCATCGTCTATCTCGATCTCACGCATCTGAATGAGAAGCACGTGAAGACGCGCTTCCCGCGCATCTACGCCACTTGCATGCAGTACAACATTGACATCACCATGGACTTGATTCCAATTCGCCCCGCGGCACATTATTCGATGGGTGGAGTGCGCACTGATCTCGAGGGGCGAGCCACGCTGCCCGGTCTGTATGCGGCAGGCGAGGCGGCGGCAACCGGTGTCCACGGAGCGAATCGCTTAGCCAGTAATTCCCTGCTAGAGGGCCTGGTGTTCGGAGCCAGGGCAGGAAACAGCATGCGGCTGGAGCTGCGGCCGTCTATGCCCGCGAAAGCCGAGCAACCCCGGGCTAAGTATTCCAATGGTCCGGTGGACGTGGGGAAAGAGGAAATCGTCGGTGAGATCAAAGATCTGATGTGGCAGGATGCAGGCATCGTACGGACCGGGAAAGGCTTGAAGCAAGCCATCCAGCAACTGGAGAAACTCGGTCCCCGCGTAGCCCGTCCGCAAACCCGGCGCGCCTACGAAGCACAAAACCTGCACGCGGTTGCGCTGCTGGTGGCGCGTTCTGCATTGGCACGCGAAGAGAGTCGTGGCGCTCACTACCGCACTGACTACCCTGCTCACAATGATGCGAAATTTTCGAAACACTCGGTCGTGAAAGGTGATTTGATTCGGTTTGTTTAAAAGTACGAAGTACGATTTTCGATTTACGAATTAAAACCTTACGCCTCGGCCTTCCTCGGATGCAGCATTGACGCCACTACTGAAATAATCAGAATGCCGGCGACGATGCCTAAGGCCAGCTCCGTCGGGATTTGGTAGTAGTGAGAAACCAGCATTTTCCCACCGACAAAAATCAGCACCAGAGAAAGCCCATAGTGCAAGTAGTGAAAGAGTTCCATCATGCCGGCGAGGGCGAAATACATGGAGCGCAAGCCGAGAATGGCGAACACATTTGAGGTGTACACGATGAAGGCGTCCAGCGTGATGGCCAGGATGGCGGGAATGGAATCGACCGCAAACAGCACGTCGGTGGTCTCAACCACCAACAGTACGATGAACAGCGGCGTGGCATAGAGTCCGGGCCGCCGCACAAAGAATTTGGCTCCTTCATAATCCTTGGTCACGGGAATCCAGCGGCGGAACAGGCGCAGCAGCGGATTCTTCTCGGGATGGATTTCCGCATTTTCCTGGCGAAACAATTTGATTCCGCTGTACACCAGCAGCGCCCCAAAGATATAAATGATCCAGTGGAATTGCCGAATCAGTCCGACTCCTGCCAGGATGAAGACCGCGCGCATGATCAGCGCGCCCAAAATTCCCCAGAACAGAACTTTATGCTGATGGACCGTGGGCACCTGGAAATAGCGAAAGATGAGAAGAAAGACAAAAAGATTATCAACACTGAGGGAGAGCTCAATCACGTATCCGGTGACGAACTCCAATGCGGATCCGCGCCCGTGCCAAAAGTAAACAATAACCGCGAAGATGGCGGCTAGCGCGATCCACATGGCGCTCCAGAGCAGAGCTTCACGGAATTTCACAACGTGGGTACGACGGTGGAAGACTCCCAGGTCGAGGACCAGCATCACCAGAACGAAAAGGTTAAACAATATCCAGAAAGTGAGTTGGTTCAAGGAAGCCCCAAGGGCGGATTAGAAATCAAAATGCGGAAAAGAGCAAAGACGCTGTGACGTTCCGACTTTGGCTCTGCCTCTGAAATCGAAAATTGGAAATCAGAAATTGGAAGTTATTTCTTCCTACATTTTATCCAGCAGACGCACAGTCTCCATCACCACGCTCCCAACAATCTCCAAGCTCTTAGGACTGAGTTTGTCGAGCGTGTCCTGCGGCGTGTGGTGGAAGACATCGTTGTAGCCATAATCCATATCGATCAAATCGGCGCTGGGCACGCCCATGTGTACGAAAGGCAGGTGATCGTCTTCGATGGGAAGAGATCTGCCGAAAAAATGGGACTGGTAGCCCAGCCGTGTGGCCGCCTGGAGGACCACGCTTTCCAGCCAGGGGGTGGAGTTCAGATCCTGATCGATGTTGAGATCGGCATCGGCGATCATGTCAGTTAGGAGAAAGGCTTTGATCTTTTTGAGCGTGCCGTCTTTTTGCCACTTTTCCACCAGGTGGCGCGTGCCATACAGACTGTCGGTGGCGGACCATTGTTTTACGGCTTCTTCGCCGTCGGTCCACACCAGCCACACACTGTAGCCATCACGTTTTTTGCCGCGGAACTGGTTGGCTAGTTCGAGCAGGATGGCAGTGGAGGAGCCTCCGTCGTTGGCGCCGACGTAGCCAGTATTTCGCAATGGATAATTAGTGTCGTAATGACCGGCAATCACGATGATGCCGTCACGCGTGCCGGGAGATTTGGCGATGATATTGCGCACCGGGAATTTGCCTTCTGGAGTGTCCGCGGTGAATGCGTCGTCCTCCACGGTGACGCCTTTCAAATGGGAGACGATGTAGGTTTCAAGTTTTTTATGATTGGCGCTTCCAATGGGACGGGGGCCGAAGGCCACCACGTCCCGCACATATTGCATGGCGCGCGTGGAGTTGATTGAACGTTGGGGCGCGGGATCATCGGAATTCATCGCGGTGGGAAGTAGGGTTGAAGATACAGTTTGCGGCGTATCGGGTGATTTTTGGCGGGCGCAGGCAGTCAGAGTGAATGAAAGTATGAGACATGCAGCCAGCGTTCGAGCGCCGCACAGTATGAGGAGAATGTGACGCCAAGGAGTTTTCTTGCGCCCCTTCGGGGCTTGCGCGACTCCCGGGACTGACCCACGGCTCACGCCGTGGGCTGCAATCTGACGCCGCTCCGCGGCTGGGTATGGATCAGCGCTATGGTGCAGGTCGACCGGTGCAATCGTCGCAGCGTACTTCATGTCCCCTGTCATTGTCCCTTTCGTGCCTGACGGGCGCGGCGTTGGGCGGGGTGGACCATCCAAGCTACGCCGATGCTTAGGATGTAGAGTGCAACCATAGGCGCGGCGAACAGACACATATTGAGAATATCGGTGGTAGGCGTCAAAATAGCGGCGACGATGAAGATCACAAGAATGGAATAGCGAACGTTATGCCACATCCATCTCGGGCTTACGATTCCCATCATAGATAGGAAAAACACCAGGATCGGCATTTCGAAAATTAGGCCCATTCCCAGCATGATGGTCAGAAACAGATCTGTATATTCGCCGATGGTGATCATCGGTTGGAACTGCTTGCCGTAATCAATCAGGAAATTCAGCGCCGCCGGATAGACCATCTTGTAGGCGAACAGTCCTCCTCCCAGGAACAGGAACACAGTCGAGAACATGAACGGCAGCACGTAACGTTTTTCGTTCCGATAAAGCCCCGGGGAGATGAAAAGCCAGACCTGATAGAGCACGAAGGGTGATGTCACAAACAGACCGGCAAGAAATGCCACCTTCAAGTAAAGGTTGAAGGGTTCGGTGGGATTCAGATAGACCAGTTTCTCGGCCATTCCATTGCGTTGTAGCGCGTCCATAACCGGGCGCTGTACGAAACGGAAGATGAACTCGTGATAGTTCCAGCAGGCGAAGAATCCAACCGTCACCGCAATCAGCGAGTAGATGATGCGCTTGCGCAGTTCCTCAAGGTGTTCGAGGAAACTCATCGCGGGCATGGAATCCTGAAGGGAGTTCGGGGGAGGCAGCTCGGCGGTGTCAGACATCTTGAGCCTTGGCTATGGAGTGCGGTTCAGACTGCGGTTCAGGATGTAATTCATGACTGGTAGCAGGGTCCATTACGGTGCTATCCGAAGCTATGGCCCCGGCCGGCGGTTCCGCGGGAGGGAGAATCCGGTGATTCTCGACATCGAGGTGCGAGATCTCGGATTCAATCTGGGCCTTGAATTCATTCGAGGCCCGCTTAAATTCGTTCAGCGCCCTGCCGATCTGGCGTCCGATCTCCGGCAACTTCTTGGGCCCGAAGATGATCAAGGCCAGCAGGAAGATGAAGATCATCTCTGGAAAGCCCAAGTTCATGAAATCCATCATACTGCCGGAAGCAGATTGCCATCAATCCGGGGAAGTTCGATCAAGTAGCATTTTCGGGTTGTTCCTAAAATCCGACGCGTCTTTATGCGCAACGCGGGCATCCAAACACTAGAGCGCGAAGCGCTGCCGAACCTATGCCCTGGTGGTTACTTTTGGGGTGCGGAATGGGCGATTCTAGCCCCCGGTTGACATGCTATACTGCGCTCAGAATGTGCGGTTTCTGGGGATTTGCCATGCCCGGACCGAAGGACGCCAATCATGGTTCGTAGTTCTCGTCAAACCCTCTCCGTTATTGTTTTATTTCTCACGACTTGCGGCTTTCTGGGCGTTTTATTCGCGCAAAGAAACCCGGCGGTCGCGCCCGGCAGCGACTCCGATGTACGTGAAAGCTTGAAGCAATTCACCGAGGTTTACAGCGTGGTGGAGCAAAATTACGCCGAGCCGGTGAATGCCGACAAAGCCATCTACAACGGCGCTATACCGGGGATGTTGCATGTGCTCGACCCACATTCCAATTTCTTCGATCCCAAGGCCTATGCCCTGTTGCGCGAAGATCAGCGCGGCAAGTACTACGGCGTCGGCATGACGGTCGGTCCGCGTAATAACAAAGTGATCGTGATCGCACCATTTGTGGGAACTCCCGCCTATCGCGCCGGCATTCGTCCGGGCGACATCATTGTGGCCGTGGATGGAAAGCCTACCGACAACATGAGCACGGGCGATGTGGCTGACCTGTTGAAAGGACCTAAGGGAACTACTGTCCATATCAGCATTCAGCGCGAAGGTGCGGATAAGCCGCTTGAGTTCGCTGTGGTGCGTGACGAGATACCGCGTTACAGCGTGGACCTACATTTCCTGGTTCGGCCGGGAATCGGCTATATGCACGTCGCGCAGTTCAATGAAACAACGGAACATGAAGTTGCCCAGGCGCTCGACGAGATGGGAGATATAAAAGGGCTGATCCTCGACCTGCGTCAAAATCCCGGCGGACTGCTTAGCGAAGGCGTCGGAGTGGCGGACAAATTCCTTCATAAGGGCGCGCTGATTGTTTCGCACCACGGGCGTTCGTCTCCGGAAAAACGCTACACCGCTACTCACGGGAATGGAGGCAAAGAATATCCTCTCGTAGTACTGGTGAACCGGGGTACGGCGTCTGCGGCCGAGATCGTCGCGGGTGCTATTCAAGACCACGACCGCGGGCTGATTGCTGGAGAAACGACCTTCGGCAAGGGTCTGGTCCAGACTGTGTATCCTCTGGTGGAGAACACCGGACTGGCGCTGACTACGGCGAAGTATTACACGCCCAGCGGACGGCTGATCCAGCGCGATTACTCCAACGTCTCGCTCTACGACTATTATTACAATCGCGAGGGCGAGCAGAATAACGGCAGCCACGAAGTGAAATTGACCGACAGCGGTCGCACCGTTTACGGCGGCGGCGGCATTTCACCCGACGTAACGATTCCAGCGGTGAAGAGCAATCGTTTTCAGGATTCACTTTTGCAGCGTTACGCTTTCTTCAATTTCGCCAAGCACTACGTCGTGACCCACCATCCCGGCAAGAATTTCGAGGTGGACGACGCGGTAATGCAGGACTTCCGCAAGTTCCTGGACGAAGAGAAGATTCCTTACACCGAAGGCGAGCTGATGGAGAACAACGACTGGGTGCGCTCCAGCATACGCAGTGAGATCTTTGTGGACGCTTTCGGCCAGGAGGAAGGCTTGAAGGTGCGGGCGGAGAGTGATCCGCAAGTCATCAAGGCCCTGGAGCTTCTGCCTCAGGCAAAAGCATTGGCTGACAATGCGCGCCGGGTGGTTGCGGAGCGTACTGGCGTTCATGCGCTTAGCCGGTAGTCAATAGTTTGGAATGGTAGGGCCCCAGGCAAAATGGGGCCCTTTTTATTTTCCTGCGAGATATCTCCTGCTTCTCGTGGATTAATACCCCTTTTCTGCACATTGACTTGACCGAATGGGTGTGTGAAAATCCGCGCATAATGCGCTCTATACTGCCGGTGAGGAAAAACAGTGGCTGGTGACTAGTGATTAGTGGCTAGCAAAGCGAACAGCCGAGTCTAGCCACTAATCACTTGCCACTGCCTTTTGCCTGGGCGGCCTGGAGCTTTCGATGATAACTCCGCGACTTTGCTTCCAGATGAATTCCTCTGTGGCGCTGCGTAATCGTGCGCGGGACGGTGCGGATTGTGGTTCACGCGCATGGTAAAACAGGGAATCTGGATGCTGCCTGCGCTTCTTGGTGCCGCCGCGGGATGGACTGATTGGCGTTTTCGCCGCATTCCGAACTGGCTAACGGTGCCCGGGCTGGTGCTTGGAGTGATCGTGAATTCTCTGGTTTGGGGATGGCCTGGCGGCAAGACTTCCCTGCTGGGTGTAATTTTAGGGCTGGCGCTGCTGCTGCCCTTCGTCATGGTAAAGAGTCTGGGCGCGGGTGACTGGAAGCTAGTCGGCGCATTGGGCGCATTTCTTGGCCCACAGCATCTGATCGCAGTGTTGTTCGGTGCAATTCTGGTTGCGGGAGTGATGGCTGCCGTACTGGTGATTCGTCACAAACGTGTGCGGCAGACGGTGCGCAACTTGGGTCGCATGTTGGCAGCTTTCTTTACCCTGCATCTGCCCGGGCCTGATCTTTCGCTGGATAATCCTCAGGCGTTGAAAGTTCCCTTTGGTGTGGCGGTGGCTGTGGCAGTCATTCTTTACAGTGCCCGGCAAGCTTGGAGTCCTTCTTGAGGAAGTTATGGGACGAGTCGAAGATGGGGCGATGGAAAAAACTCGTAGTAGACACACGCGCCGCGGAAATTGCCGAGGCTGCGGCCGTGCTGCCTCTAGTTTGCACGTTATTGCTGGGGATCTATTGGTTCGGCCGGGCTTATAACATCTATACCACGATTACTCATGCCGCGCGTGAAGGTGCCCGCGCTGCCTCAGCACCCACGTGCGCCACCTGTATGCCGACGCCTAACACTGTTTTGTCTGCTGACCAAGTTGCCGACAAGATTGCACAGACGTTGCAGGCTTCCAAACTCGACCCGACTCAAGTGAGTTCGGTGGCGGCGCCACTCTGTGCTTGCGGTAATCCAAGCTGCGGAACGGTTACGGTCAATTGCTCTTCAGTTTCCGGGGGCAAGCCTCAAGTTTGCATTCAATTTAACGTTCAGCTCGATAACCCTACGTCCGGCCCGGCCGCATGTGGTGTCTCGGTAGGTGTTCAATATCCGTACCAGTTCTACTTTCCGTTCACGTCCCTGAACATGCAAAAAGTATGGCTAAAAGCCCAGGTACAGATGAGAGGAGAGTACTAGTGCCTGGCGCCGCAACGCCTGAGGATAGGAAGACCCTGAACTGCCTTCGGTTCTCCGTTACGTCGACTAAGGCGTCCCAAATAGTAGAATTCGCGATCACTTTGCCTCTGCTGCTCGTCTTCATCGTGGGTATCTTCGATTTCGGAGAAGCCTTCAATTTGAAGCAGAAACTAAACAATGCGGTTCGCGAAGGTGCGAAGTTTGGCTCCAGTCTGCCAACTCAAGATCTGGGGAACAGCGGTACTCCGTCTTCGGTGAGTGCTTTGCGCGATCTGGTGGACGCATATCTGCAAGCTGGAAGAATGAACGAATGTGGTTTAAGCACACAGTCAGCTACAAACCCGAGTCAGTTCACCTGGGTCTATT
>DATHJP010000650.1:0-3649 GCA_035489695.1 Terriglobales bacterium | reverse complement strand
CGCCGGCTCATGAAATGTCGCCGGCCGCTCTCTTCGAGCAGACGGCACTCGCTCATGATCACGCCCGCAGTCTTTGCCATAAGGGAATAAGCGAATTCAATCGCTCCGTAGCCCTTCGGGTCTTCAAGTTCCTTGTCCTTGTTTCCGGTGACGCCGTCGAATTTCAACAACCAGTAACCGAAGCCCTTTCCCGCCGTGACCTGGCCGGAACGAACTTCGTTGGTCTCCGGATTCCAGGCAATGACCGCCTTTGCCCGCGCACCGCCGGCCGAGGTGCCGACACGCAGAATGTCGTTCAGAGCGCTCCTCCTGCGGTCGTTGGCAAAGCTGGTTTTGAGATTCTTGCGCTGACTCAGAATTTCCGAGGCCAACTTGACGAGGGCATCAATCTCGATCTTCTTCGCTGGCTGTGGTCTCGGTCCCAGAGCCCGCACAAACTCCAGCGCTCCCATGCCGCGTGCCCCGGTGTAGCAAAGCCGTTCGACCGCATTAAAACCTTGTGGCGTCCTGCCCTGTGTTGCCAGCCAGGCATTAATCAGGGCGTTGCCGAATCGGTCCGGCAGCGAATCGGCCAGCAGACCCGGCAGGCCATGAAAGGTCTGCTCCGGCAAATCTGGAAAGAGATGCACCCGATCACTGAGCGGTATTTTGATAGGCGAAACCTCGATCCCACTGCCCGCAAACGCCGGGTCATATTGGAACGCCGCGAAACGGCCTCCGTCTTCCAAGGAGACCGCTCCAATAGTCCGCCCCCAAAGTTTGACTTCTGCCAGCGTCATTGTTCATCTCCCCATTGCCATTTCTTCGATGGAGCTTTTGCCTTCCTTCGTGTCGACGCGCGTTGCCGCTTCCGTCCTCGCAACTTCAATTGCTCGACGGGGCTGGGCACAGGTTCCGGGACGAGCAGGTCGAAGTGCTCAAGCAGATCGAGCACCCGGCACACGCGAATGAAGCCCGACAACTGCGTTGCCACGCTTCCCGATTCAAGCCGTTCCACCGTGCGCTTTGAAACGCCGGCCTGCTCCGCCAGTTGGGCCTGCGTGAGGTTCCGCTCCAACCGCACTTGGGCCAATCGCCCACCCAACTCGCTCAGAACGGTTTCGTCAGTGGCCTGTTTGATAATTTTAATAACGCGTCATATATGGCGAATAAATGCCAAACAGTCAAGCAAGTCGCCATAAAAGACGAGTAGCGAATATCTTCCAATTCGCCATATTCGGCGACTACCTTCCGCCAAACCGCAGATTTCGCCTCAGTTGGCGACCTGCCGGTTCAACGTCGTTCCTTCAACTCGGCACCGCGGCACTGCAAGAGCCTCTTCAGCGCGCAAATCATCAACCAACCCAACTTCGGAGTGAGGATTCCGCGCTTCAAGGTGCGGGATGGCCAGCTTGGTGAGAGAGATGCGTATTGGTTTGAGACGTTGAAGTTCGAGCGGGCAGGCTCGATGAAGTTCCGATCTCCCGCCGGTGTGACTTACGAAGGGCCGGTTCGGAATGCCCGCAACGAACTGCGCATCGAAAATCCCGAAGCCTACAAGCTGTTTCTGCTTTGCCTTTTTGACGGGATGCGCCGCGCCGAGGCGGACGTTTGCCTCTGGACACAGTTGAACCCGGAGGACAGTTCCATCCGCATCCAAGCCAACGAATACATCGAACCCAAACACAGTTCGGGCGGCACGGTCTATGTTGATCCCGCACTCATGAAGGTTTTGACCGTCTCCTGACAGAACCGCCCCCCTTTACAATCGGGGATCTCGTACCAAGACTGCTGGGATGCGCCCTACACCGATCTTGCGACCTCCTATGAATTCTTATTTGAGGCTGGCGAGCAGCGTTTGCAGTTCTTGACGGCGTGGCTCTAAAACCTTTCGCACGGTAAACTGGGTCAACCGATAAAAGGCCCAATCGAGCGGGATAACAAACAAAACGAGAAACGCCAAAAATATGGGATTGTGCGCGCGCAGGGACCCATAGCCGAAGGAAACTGCGAGAGCCGTTGTAAAGGGCAGCAAGCACCACCAAAAAATATTCCGCTGCAGCCAAATGTCATCATTAACCTCATTCAACGACGTTTCAATGCAAGCCTTGAGAGGATCGTTTGCAGTGGCTTGCTTTCGGCGCCGAACGATGCGGTACACCAGCATGAACGTCCTGAAAATCCCCACGCCGGCGCAGGCAAATGCCACCAGCAAGAAATCCCAATTAGGCAGCCGAAAGGGAGTCCAATTAGCATGCCGCAGGCCCTGATACGAAAAAAACAGCGTCATTAGAAACTCGCCACCGATTTCCAGCACAGCGCCCCAGAAATTAATGGCCCCCCACTGTTGTTGGTTGCGCCGGACTTCTTTCAATAGCACGTCGGGGGTCGGCGTTGATCGTGATTTTGGCTTTGGCGTGCTGGCATTGCCATGCCTTCTGCAATTCTTCAAAGTTCATTGGTTGCTCCTTTCAGTTGCTCCGCGAGTTGTTGGCGAATGCGATTCAGTTTTACACCAATATAGTTTTCCGAAATGCCGACCACCTCCGCCATCTCCTGGTAACTCAAGCCGTCGAGGTGCATGAGCGCCAGCGAAGCGTCCACCTTGGGCAGTTGGCGGATGGCGGCATAAAGCCTTTCCACAATTTCCTGTTCCGGCGGCGAAGCTACATGGCTCGGCTGTGCCTGAGGCGATTCGTCAAATTTCACAAACCGCTCGTGTCCCTCCCGCCGTCGGCGTTCCCCGCGCCGCCAGGCCAGCGCGGTATTGAAAGCGACGCGATAAATCCAGGTTGTTTCTTTGGCCTCGCCGCGAAAGGCTGGAATGGAAGACCACATTTGCAGAAGCACGTCTTGAAATAGGTCGTCCTGATCTTGCGGTGAGGCTGCGAAGCAGCGAACCACTTTCAACATCAGTCCAATGTGCTCATCAAACCATCGCCGGAAGGTGGCTTCCTGGTCTTGAGCGGTCATTGAATGTGTTTGCATCCAGTTAAATAGTGACCGAACCCGTCCCTTTTCTTACAACGAAAATACAGTTTTTCGCGGTCCACCTCGAATTATCCCCGCTTGACGAGTTTTTGGCCTGTTTGCGAGCTCTGTGATAATGCCGAGTTGAGAAACGAAAAAAGGGGCGATGCTCATGCCCGCATCGCGCGACAGCGTCGTCATATCGTAGTCGCGGGCATAATCCGTGTGAAGGCGATTCAGCACGCGGCTGATTTGCCCGAAATGGCTATCGGGTGCGGCGAGCACGCGGAGATTGCGCCCCAAGTTTCCGCGCAGCACGAGATAACGTTATTAACGTATGAAACGAAACGTTCTGGTGGTTTCCTTCGGCCTGCTGGTTCTGGCCGCGCTCATCGGTTGGTTCGTCACCGTTCGACCAGCCCACCCTACCCAAAAGTTGTCACAAGCTGAGCTCATACAAAAAGTTCACTCCAATCTCCTCGGCAGAGTCGAGGTTGTTTACACTGCAAAAGGCGGCCCGATGACCTTGGCGCGTGGCACCTTCTACAAGCCAGACACGGCAGGACAGATTGTGGTTGAGAATGGCAAGGCGATCGAGTTGCCTTTTACCGCATCGGTTTAGCTAAAGGAAGAGTTGGAGGTAAAGCTTCTGGCGAATAGGAACCTCACGGTGATGGTACGCCGGTGGTAGGCGAAGGAA
>DATHJP010000649.1:0-2090 GCA_035489695.1 Terriglobales bacterium | reverse complement strand
TAACGGATCGGTTTCTGGAATTAATGGCAGTTGCGAACTCGCCTTTTTGGCCGAACGCTCACAACCGAAAATCCCTGCTACCATCACAACAAAGATCAGAGCGCGTTTCACTCGAGAACCCAGTGTACGCTGCGCCCCTATCTTCATAGAAGCTAAAATTCAAATCTCGAGCCAATTCGTTCGGTTGTTGGTTTGGGGCTGGTCATTCCAGTGGAACTCCAATGGCTGGTTTCCATCCCAGTCCATTTTGTCATAGATGTGCCATTTCCAGTAGCCCCAGCCGTGGTTGACCATCTCGGACTCCCACCGCTTGTCGTTGGCCCACAGTCCGCCAACATGCAATAACGCTGTTAATGCCACACCGCTAGCAAACGCGAGCACCGTAGTGTTTATCTTCATCTTGATACTTCAGTTGGCTTGATGAAGTTGTGCCATCGCGGAAACCGGCGACTTTTGGTCGATCGTCGCAAGGTCAAAATCGAGGTAGTCGTAGATGGCCGAAAAATCCTCGGTGTCGTGTCCGGCGCGCATCGCCAGCCGATAGATTTCTTTGGTTACGTTCGTTAAGGGCATGGCGACGCCGGCTTCGTACGCGCTCACGGAGGCGAGATGCATATCCTTCTGCATCCAGCGCAGCGGAAATTCGGCTTCGTAATCCCCGCTCTCGATTTTCTCCCGCTTCGACGCGAGAAACGGCGCGACCGCAGGCATGCCGAGCAGAGAATCAAACAGCATCTTTCGCGAGATCCCGAGCCCTTCACCCAGCGTCATTGCTTCGGCGAACGCGGCCATTCCTGTGCCCAACAACAGATTGATTACCATTTTTATGGAAGTCCCCGTCCCGTGTCCGCCGGCATGAACAATCCTGTTGCCCATGCACAGCAGCAGCGGGCGAATCGCTTCCAAATCGGCACCTTCGGCGCCAACCCAGAAGACAAGTTTTCCGTCCTCTGCAACTGGCGCGGACCCGGTGACAGGCGCATCGACAAAGCGAATCTGCCGAGCCGCCGCTGCGGCGGCCATCTTCTTCGAGAACGATGGATTGACCGAACTGCAATCGACCCAAAGTGCGTTCGGCTTGAGATGACTTAGAAAGCCGTTGCGACCCAGCGCCGCTTCCTCCACTGCGTCGGGATGAGCCAACATTGTGAACAGCACGTCCACTTGTTCGGCGAGTTTTGCCGGGGAATCAGAAAATGTTCCGCAGGGACCGAGTAACGGCTCTGCTTTGGCGCGAGTGCGATTGAACATGACTAATGAATAGCCATGCTTCTGCAGATTCGCCGCCATACGACTCCCCATTATTCCCAAACCAATGAATCCAATTTTCATTTTCATTCCTTTCTTATGTCGCTGTCACCAACTCCGGTTCGTTAACATTCTTTCCTTCGATCGTCACGATCTCTTCGTCGGTTAGACGAAGTTCAGCCGCGCCCACGTTTCCCTCGACTTGCTTCGCGTTGCGCGCGCCGACGATCGCGCCAGTTACGGCAGGATTTTGAAGCACCCACGCGATGGCGATCTGTCCCGGCGGACGTCTATGGCGCTCGCCGACTTCCCGCAAGCGCTCAACGAGTGCGAGATTCTTTGAAAGCCTCGGCTCATGGAACTCGACGTCACGACTCCGCCAATCGCTGTAGGGGAGTTTGGCCGCCCGTTCCCGCGTCATTGCACCGGTCAACAGCCCGGATGCCATCGGCGAATAGACAATCACGCCAAGTCCTTCCGATCGGCAGTAGGGCAGGGTTTCTTGCTCGACTTCGCGTCGGACTAACGAGTACGGAGGCTGCAAAGAAGTGATGGGAGCGATCGCCTGCGCCCGGCGCATTTCCTCGACGTTGAAGTTGGATACGCCGATCCATCGAACCTTCCCTTCTTTTTGCAGCTGGGCCATTGCGCCCCACCCTTCTTCCAAGTCCTCTGTCGGCCAATGGATCTGATAGAGATCTATCACCTCGACATTCAACCGACGCAGACTGTCTTCGCACTCGCGGCGGATGGAATCCGCCGTCAAAGAGCGATGAACGTATCCTTGTTCGTCCCAGCGCAGACCACATTTGGTGAAAACGTATGGCCGACGTCCGGGCCAG
>DATHJP010000648.1:0-3697 GCA_035489695.1 Terriglobales bacterium | reverse complement strand
GGCGCGAGCTGTGGCCGGCGAAGCTAATGTGCCGTTCTTCTCCATCTCCGGTTCGGACTTTGTGGAGATGTTCGTAGGCGTAGGCGCGAGCCGGGTGCGTGATCTGTTTGAGCAAGGTAAGAAGAATGCGCCTTGCATCATCTTTATTGATGAAATCGATGCGGTGCGGCGTCACCGCGGCGCAGGGCTTGGCGGCGGTCACGACGAGCGCGAACAGACTTTGAACCAACTGCTGGTAGAGATGGACGGCTTCGAGTCGAATGAAGGCGTCATCCTGATGGCTGCGACCAACCGGCCTGACGTGTTGGATCCGGCGCTATTGCGTCCCGGACGCTTTGACCGGCGTGTGGTTGTGAGCCGGCCGGATGTTCGCGGGCGCGAAGAAATTCTGCGAGTTCATACCCGCAAGATTCCTTTGGCGGACGATGTCGATCTTTCGGTGCTGGCTCGTGGTACTCCGGGCTTCTCTGGAGCCGACTTGGCCAACATGGTTAACGAGGCGGCATTGAGCGCGGCGCGGCAGAATCGCAAAGCCGTGCTCATGTATGACTTCGAACTGGCCAAAGACAAAGTGTTGATGGGCGTGGAGCGCAAATCGCTGATCCTCTCGGAAGAAGAGAAGAAGGTGACTGCCTACCACGAGGCGGGACATGCGCTGGTGGCGGCCAAGCTGCCGAAGTCAGATCCGGTGCACAAAGTGACCATTATCCCGCGCGGAATGGCGCTGGGTGTGACCATGCAGTTGCCCATCGACGACAAACACAATTACACAAAAGAATATCTCGAGACCGAGATCGCCATCATGATGGGCGGCCGGATCGCCGAAGAGATGTTCTTGAACCAAATGAGTACGGGTGCAGGCAACGATATCGAACGGGCGACCGAATTGGCACGCAAGATGGTGTGCGAGTTCGGTATGAGTGACCTGGGTCCGCTTACCTTTGGCAAGAAAGAAGAACAGATCTTCTTGGGCCGGGAGATCGCTCAGCACCGTGACTACAGCGAAGCAACCGCGATCAAGATCGACGACGAAGTACGCCGGTTGATCAGCGATGGTTATGGCGTGGCCAAGGAAATCCTTGCTGCGCACCGCGACACCCTGGTCAGGATTGCCGTCGCCTTGTTGGAGCGCGAGGTACTGGACGCTAACGAAATACGCCTGATTATCGAGGGCAAAGAGCTGCCCAAGATGACGCCTCCGCCGAAAGGTGATGACGGGGTGCAGCAGGTGCTCAAGCCAGAACCGGGACGTCCGGGGCTGGCCAAGGGTGAGCGTCCGGCGCCAGCGTAAAAATCAGTGGCTAGTTTCTAGTGGCTAGTGAAAACAGGGGCGGCTTCGGCCGCCCTTCTTTTTTGCCCAGCGAATTGAGGGTTATTGGTTGACGACCTTCATCATTGTTTCTGGGTAGCGGAGGCCGGCTGCGGCGCCGTGGGGGAAGACTTCGTCCAGGCGACGCAGATCCTGCGGCGTGAGCTGCACGTTGAGGGCTCCGACGTTGTCTTCCAGATATTTGCGGCGCTTGGTGCCGGGGATGGGGACAATGTCTTCGCCTTGGGCGAGCACCCAGGCTAGCCCTAATTGCGCCGGCGAACAGCCTTTTTCTTTTGCGATCGCTTCAACGCGACGCACCAGCTCCAAATTCTTCTGAAAGTTCTCGCCCTGAAAACGGGGGGAGAAGCGACGATAGTCGTCCTCTGGCAAGTCTTCAAAACGTTTGAACTGGCCGGTCAGGAAACCGCGTCCTAGCGGGCTGTAGGCGACGAAGCCGATTCCCAATTCCCGGCAGGTATCCAGGATCTCGTCTTCCGGATCGCGCGTCCATAGCGAATATTCAGTCTGCAACGCTGTAATGGGATGAACTTTCGCGGCGCGGCGTAAAGTCTGCGGACCGGCCTCGGACAAGCCGATGTAGCGAATCTTGCCTTCTCTTACCAGTTGAGCCATTGCTCCAACCGTCTCTTCAATCGGCGTGTTGGGATCAACTCGGTGCTGGTAATAGAGATCGATAGTCTCGACCCCGAGCCGCCGCAAACTGCCTTCGCAAGCGGAACGAACATAATCCGGCTTACCGTTTATTGTGCGGGCATTGGGATTAGCAGGATCGCGGACGAGCCCAAATTTCGTCGCGAGTATGATCCGATCCCGGCGGCCACGAATCGCTCTTCCCACCAGCTCTTCATTGGTATATGGGCCGTACGCGTCGGCAGTATCAAGAAAATTGATTCCGAGTTCCAGCGCACGATCGATAGTCGCGATCGATTCATCATTGTCACGTCCGCCGTAAAACTCGGACATGCCCATGCATCCCAGACCCAAGGCGGAAACTGTGGGGCCATTGCGTCCTAACTTACGAGTTTTCATGGTCAACTCCTACAGAGGGCAAAGTAATCAGTTTCGTCACATCGGTGAAACTAGAAACAGGCAGCCTTCATGGTAGATGCGAGGAACAGCGAATTAGGTACGGTAAGATTGCGGGAAAAAGCAAACACCCAGAGCGGCCAAATGCTGCCTGATTCCGCAGGCTACTTGGGCTCGATCGGCGCACCCGCGGGTACCAACGCCTGCTCAAGAGTTCGAAGCGTCTCAACGCCAGCGATACCTTGATAAATTCTGAACACCGCATAGGCATGGAATGCGACGCCGAGAATGTCCTTGAAATAGAGCAGGAGCAAGCCGTCGAGAGCATAAACGGTCATGCCGATCAGAAACGCCCACTTTTGTCCTTTTCGCGCAAAATTCCAGAACAGCACCAGGACTGCGGCAACGAAACCATTGATGACGATATCCAGGACGACGCCCGCATTACCGGCCTGACGGGCCAGTGCGTCGACCACCTGAGCGATACCAAGGCCAAAGATGAATCGAAATCCTGCGCCTGATAGTGATAGAACTGAGTTCACCACAGAAAGACCGGCAACCCAAAGAAACCAACTCGCGCCACCTTTCACGATATTTTCAGCGCGTAGTTTTTGCTCGAGCAAATTGGTGAGAGAGCCTTGCGACGATCCTTCCAGCCCCACGCCGGGTGTTGCCATGCGATCCTCCGTAGCCAGCTCTTACAACAAAAACCGAATGATGTGATGCGAACGTTAGCACAACGGAGCCAACTGCAAAAACAAAACGCGATGAGAGGAGCCTAATCGGTTATTTATCCGGTCACGGCAATAACAGGCTTGGAAGGAGACTGTACGTCGCCGATTTCTACGGCAGCGACACCAGCAGCATTCAAAGCTTGAATGAGGTCGAGTGATTTTTCTGGCGTAACCGAGATCAACAGTCCCCCGGCAGTCTGCGGGTCGAACAGGAGCGTCTTGAGATCATCGGGAATTCCCGCTTCGTATCCGACTATGCACTCCGCAAAATCGCGATTGGCGTTCAGGCCGCCGGGAATGTGTCCCGCGCGAACACAATCCAGCGCGCCTTCCAGTACCGGAATGTTGCTGGCGCGCAAACGTAAAGCGATGTTTGAAGCGAGAGCCATTTCGCGGGCGTGGCCGATCAGGCCGAAACCGGTGACATCCGTCATTGCGTGGACGGGAGATTGGTCGTTGCTCGCTGAACGGCTTTTCTGGTGATTGATAACAATTTCGGCGGCCTTCTTGTTCAATGTCGTCATGGACGCGACTGCAGCGTCGATCCAGGATTGTTTTGCGACTCCCTTTTTAATGGCGGTGGAAATTACGCCGGTTCCGAGAG
>DATHJP010000647.1:0-3367 GCA_035489695.1 Terriglobales bacterium | reverse complement strand
TGCTGCGCGGTTACCGTGCCGCTGACATTAGCGGTTTCGGTGTCGATCAATGGCGTGGCGTCGCCTTGCACGGTCACCGTTTCACTGGTTTGCCCGATGTCGATCTGCACATTTACGGAATTCGCTTGTTCTGCGATTACTCCGACGTTATCGAGAACTTTTTTCTTGAAGCCGGTTTTCTCGACGGTCATCGAGTAGCGGCTAGGCGGAAGAGCATTAAAGCTGTAGACACCCGCAGCGTTGCTCGTGGTTGTCGCCGTCTGGTTCGTTTCCTTATTCGTCAGGTTGACGTTGGCGTCCTGAACTATGGCGCCTTGTTGATCGGTGATGACGCCTTGGATGGAGGCGCGATATTGTGCGTGCGCGGAACTGAACGTCAAGCTCACGAATAACAAAAGCAGGGCTGACTGGAAGAAGGTGCGGGATGTCATTGTGAATTCCTCCGCGCTTTTTGTAATTTTTCGCCTTTACCCAATGCGATCACAAGGATGGACCAATGCCCTTACTAAATCGCATTAGCAGTCGGGAAGTATATGCAGCACTCAGGGGGTTGTCAACGGTGCGGTGAATGTGCTAAGGAGGGTTGCCACTTTTTCGAGAAGCGTGCGGTGGCGAACCACATTGAGGGATAAAGCTATGAAACTTTGGACATTGTTTTCTCCAAAAAATGGTAGCCTGGCTCGCCGACGCTACGTTTCTAAGTTCTGTTTGTTCACATTCATAGCTGCATTCGCTTTGCTGTTTCCTTTTTCCCTCTATGGAAATACGGATTACTACCGCCACGTGTATTTCGATAACAGTCTGACTTCCGACTCTTACTTCTACAGCGGGGGTCAAGCAGTGTCGCCGAGCTCGCTGGAACAGAAAGACGGCAGATTGCCGGTCGAAACCAAAACTTTTCTTACCCCGCCGAATGCGCTACGACTGGAATGGCAGTCGCAGCCCGGGGGAGGCTGGGAAGCGGAAGTTCGTCTCGTCGATTTTCGCAACCGCCTTCCCGGACTCGCGGGAGACAATCTTTATTTCTGGTGCTTTTCGCCTCAGGCCATTTCGGCCGCTGACCTTCCGCTTGTGGTCTTGTCAAACACTCGCGAAGGGTTGCAGGTCGCCGAATTTCCCGGAAGCTTCACCGAACCTCTCCCTTTGGGAAAGTTCGTTGGCGATGTGCCCGCTGGGCGCTGGGTCGCAGTGCGGATTCCGCTTTCCGAGTTTCATACCAGATCCATTTATCCCTTTCGGCCCGAGTATCTGCAAAATATCGTTTTTCTTCAGGGCCGGCCGGATGGCGCGCGACACGCGCTCATCATCGACGAAATCAGGATTGACGACGCTCTTGCGCAAAACAGCGAACCTGCGACCGCACTCGTTCCTCCCCAGAACGTCCATGCCATCGGCTATGACCGGCACGTCGAAATTCGCTGGGATCCGGTGAAGAGTCCGATGCTCGGTCGCTACGTTATTTACCGCTCGTTAGACGGGAAAGATTTCCAGCCCATCGGAATTCAGCTTCCAGACACACAACGTTATATGGACTTTCTGGGAAAGGCAGGCGTGACGGCGCAATACAAAGTAACCGCCTCGGACAATCAATATCGGCAGTCTCCGCTTTCAAATGCCGCTAGCGCGTCCACGCGGGAATTTAACGATGACGAACTTCTCACCATGCTGCAGGATGCTTGCTTTCACTATTACTGGGAGGGCGCTGATCCGCATTCCGGCATGGCTCGTGAAAACATTCCTGGAGACGACCGTATCGTTGCCACCGGCGCCAGCGGATTCGGCATCGCTGCTCTGATTGTCGGCGTGGATCGCAAGTTCATCACTCGTGAGCAAGGAGTGGAACGCCTGACTAAAATCGTGGGCTTCCTCGAAAGCGCGCAACGTTACCATGGCGCCTGGTCCCACTATATGGATGGAAGCACGGGGAAGACCATGCCCGTCTTTGGCATGTTGGATGACGGCGGCGATCTGGTGGAAACATCATTTCTGATGCAGGGACTTCTCGCCGCACGCCAATATTTCCATGGCACGAATGAAAAAGAACAATCTCTCTACCGCCGCATCTCGCAGCTTTGGGAAACGGTCGAATGGAATTGGTATCGCGAGAATCCGCAGAGCGACTTCCTGTACTGGCATTGGTCACCGCAGTGGTCCTGGCAGATTCACCATCCGCTAATCGGATTCAACGAGGTGATGATCACCTATTTGCTCTCCATAGCCTCGCCGACGCATGGCGTGCCCGCTGATATGTATTACTCGGGATGGGCCTCACAAGCGCCGAGGGCGCTCAGTTATCGTGAAGGTTGGTCCGGCAGCAAGGACGGAAATCACTACGCTAACGGTCATACTTATTACGGCATAAAGCTCGACGTTGGCGTCGGTACCGGTGGGCCGCTTTTCTTCACGCACTATTCCTACATTGGCTTTGACCCGCACAGCCTGCGCGACCGCTACACATCTTCTTACTTTGACAACCACCACAATATCGCGCTCATTAATCGTGCCTACTGCATGGCCAACCCAAAACATTTTCCAGGTTATGGCGCGAACGCATGGGGACTCACGGCGAGCGACGGTCCGGATGGCTACGTCGCGCACGCACCCGACGACGCCAACGATCGAGGGACACTTACACCGACCGGGGCACTCGCATCTTTTCCGTACACTCCAGAAGCGTCCATGGAAGCCTTCAAGCACTACTACCGTGAGCTCGGTGCGCAGATGTGGGATATTTATGGACCGCGTGACGCTTACAACATCAGCCGAGACTGGATTTCACCCAACTATATGGGCCTGAATCAGGCTCCCATCACGGTAATGATTGAGAACTACCGGACAGGCCTGGTGTGGAAGCAATTCATGTCCAATCCAGAGATCGGCAAGATGCTCCAGAAGCTCGACGCCGTTACCCGCGAGCAAAAGTAGGCCACCCGCAACGGCCGAAATCCATAAATAAGAAACGGCAGGGCGGACTTGACAGGATAACTCTACATATGTAGAGTAGCACACGTGCGTATCTCTTCCCAGACGATCACAGTTTTGCATGCCCTGCAAAAGAGCACTCGTGCCTGGACTCACGGGTATGAGCTGAGCAGAATCACCGGTTTGAAGTCAGGCACGCTATATCCAATCCTCCTGCGCCTTCATGACGAAGGCTGGTTGGAGGCGAAGTGGGAACCGTCCCGCGAGCAGGGCCGTCCGCCTCGGCACCTGTATAGGATTACAGCCGCAGGCTCATCCGAGAGTAAAAAGATATTTCAATTGGCGGAGGCAAAGAGCCGCACTCAACAGCTTGCTTATGAAAGATGACCTGTTAAAGCCTCTTGCTGACGTGGCAGCGCGATTTTTAAATCGCTGCACATTGGCT
>DATHJP010000646.1:0-3651 GCA_035489695.1 Terriglobales bacterium | reverse complement strand
CGTGCAGTTATTTGGGATCACGGCAACACACCCACAGACCTCAATGAATTTAAAGGCGGCTTTTCTGCTCAGCTCGAAAGTGCCAAAGACATAAATGACAACGGAGAGATTACGGGCAGAGCTGTTGATGCAAATGGTGTGAGAACAGCGTATTTGGCGGTACCTGGCGGGGGACAATAACGAAAGGAAAACAGGGCGCTTTTCTTAACCGCACGAACGCAGCTTCGCCTTGCGAAGAAGCGCACGAAATGCCGGATGGTCGATTGGTAAGATCGACACCCGGCATTTTACTTTTACTCACTCGAGTTTCGTGCGTGAAGTGGATGGGGAGCGCGCGCGTCTCGCGCGCTGACGAAGGCGCCTCGCCTTCGCGAACTTTCAGAAGTGGGCCTGACTGGGCTCGAACCAGTGACCCTGCGCTTATCAAGCGCATGCTCTAACCAACTGAGCTACAGGCCCCTCTTTGTAGGAGTGAAAGGTGATCGGTGATCGGTAATCGGTCAAGTCACAGGAGCTATTTGCGATCACGGTTCATTGTTCACTGATCCCATTTTGCGCGCGTCCGCTTTCGCTAAAGCTGCGGTCGGACATTTTCGCTGCGCGAAAATGGAGGCAAGGGGATTCGAACCCCTGACTTCCAGCTTGCAAAGCTGGCGCTCTACCAACTGAGCTATGCCCCCTGTGAATGTTCGATTTTAGATTGCCGATCGAGGATTGCAAATCACAGAGGAGTGCATGCCCTCACGAGCGCCTGACACTCCGACAATTCGAGAACCGTACATCTCTGCCTCCCGGTCGGCGTCGCCAGACTGCTAATTAAAACTGGAAATAAACGAACGGCACTGGACCAGTTGCTGGAAAAAGTTCCAGCGCCAGAAATGCGCAAACGTATGCCGGAATTTGAATGCGCGCCGGCTGCAAAGCCAGGCGATCGATAAACTGGTTGCGTTCCTGGGCAGCCGCCAAGAACAGAGAAATGAAAATGAGCACGATCGTGCCGGTCGTGAGCAGGAAGTCCCCGGTTACATGGTGGGAACCAAAGAGCGCACCTAACACATATGCGCTGGTCTGAAGAGTTTTCGGACGAAAGAAAGCCGCGCTTAACACGAAGGCTGCAAACATTGCTCCGACGCTAAACGGCACGAACCAGCGCTTCTTCATAACTTTGTCGATCGCTGTTCCTACTGTCGCCCTGTCGAAAAGACGGTACCCAATTAGCAGAAGACCATGGTAGACGCCCCAGGCTACAAACGTCCAGTTCGCTCCATGCCACAGACCAACGAGCACCATCACAACAAACATGTTGCGATATAACATTAAACGCCCTTTTCTCCCCCGGCTGAATGGCATGAACACATAGTCACGCACCCACGTGGAGAGCGTTATATGCCACCTTTGCCAGAGGTCAGGTGGGTTCCTGGCCAGGAATGGCCGCGCGAAATTAAGCGGGAACTCAAACCCGAGCAGCTTGGCGCAACCACGAGCGATATCGGTGTAACCAGAAAAATCGAAAAACACCTGCATGAAAAAGGCGAGACAGCCCGACCACGCAGCCAGCCAACCCGGATGCGCCATCGGGTCGTTGAAGTACGAATCGGACACAACGGCGAACCGATCCGCGAACACCATCTTCTTTATCAGACCCGCCGTGACGAGAATGATTCCACTCTGGATCACAATTGCCGCCGGGGGTCGCCATGACCAGATCTGAGAGATGAATTGCCGGGCACGAATAATCGGACCGGCAATCAGATGAGGAAAAAACGCAATGAACAGCGCGTAATCGATCGGGTTTCTGACGGCCTTCATCTTTCCCCAATAGACATCAAAGGTGTAGGAGAGACTGGCGAAGGTGTAGAAGCTGGTTCCGATAGGGAGAACAACTTGTAACACAACCGATGACTTAGGGATATGGAGCAACCCAGCTAAAGAACCAGCAAAGAAGTCATAATACTTAAAGAAACCGAGAATCCCCAGGTTAACGACAAGGCTAATGGCGAGCAAAAGCTTCTTGCGGCGGCCGCTGGTGACCTCCAGCCAAATCCCCAGGAAGTAATCAACCACCGTGGAGGTCAAGATGAGGACGATGAATCGCGGATCCCACCACATGTAGAACACGTAGCTTGCGAGTAACAGCAGCACTTTCCCAATGCGAAACGGCATGCTGTAGAACAGCACCGCCACGATCAGAAAAAAGATCCAGTATTGGAAGCTATTGAATAACATTAGGGATAGCTGGCATGCGAATCGGCCGCTGCAAGCCGTGCCACGAGGTCATTAACTAGCCTTTCGGTAAACCTTTGCCGGCCCTTGGCATTGAGGTGGAATGCATCGAAGTAGTAGTCGGGTTTTTCGAGGAAATCGAACGTTTGTTCGGGAAGGGAAAAAACTGTTCTCTGCCTCGTTACCTCCGGAAAAGGCGCGCGTCGTCCCACAGAGAAGGCAGGGAGTTCAGCAAACGGCCCCCGTGGGACCGGCGTAAGCACAATGGCAGTGGCACTCTTCGAATAGCGATTCAAAATTCGCGGGATCCAATCGCGCTGTAGTCTCAGGGAGTATTGCATTTCCGATTGAGACGGCTGTAATAAACTCTTCCGAATCGCTTCCCGCTGAGCTTCGGTTAGTCGTGGCGGGAAAGTCATCTGGCCTGTCGTGGCGTCATAGGACGTACCCACCATGTCATAGTCCCGTCCTTTATAAACAGCCCGGGCATGAACTACTGCCGACTCTCGTTGAATGCTTTCTATTCTGGCAATGGGATGTTCAAGAAAATCTGCAACATCGCTCTGATATGCCGATCCCCGCAATATGCATGCCGTGACTGCTCTGAACCGACCAGACCATTGCTGAAAAGCAGACGCAAAAGTGAAGCAGTCGCCATAGCGCAAGAGCGGGGCTGCCATGGAGATTCTCAAGGACTCAGCACTAGTCGGTTCGTAGCCAATGCCGTAAGGCACAACAATCGCCCAGTAGCGTTGCGCTGTTGGGTCCACTTCTCGAAGCATATAGTACCAAGTGTTTGCGGTAGAGGCGGGTTCAGCGAGAGTCACAAATTTGAATCCGGCTGCCGACCCAAGCTCGTCAGCCACTGCGGTAGAGAACCCCTCTGCCATTCTCGAATCTCCCAGAACCAGCACCTCTTTCAGACCCGATGGAGGGCGCTTCTTTTCGGCTCGCGTAAGTGCCGCCACTCGCCCTGCGTACGAATCGGGAGCTAAGATCGAGGCGTACAATCCTGTATGAAAGATGACGCCATCCAGAGAAACGAACGCCGCTACGCCAAGTAACAAGTTTCGTGCCACGTGGAGGGGCCGCGGCGACGTGGTTGGCTCCGTCGGAAACGTCGTGCGTAGCGGTCCCGTGGAACTGAGGTAAACAGCGATGTAGACAATGGCTATCAACACCACAACCAGCAGCCAGCGGGCTCTGCCTCGTAACAACATTGCGCGTGGAGAGGCCTCTCTTTCAGGGTTACCAGAAACAGTCACTGCAGCCAGCAACGTCCGCCTCTCGTTATCGCTATAGAGCTCAAAGAGATAGTTACCCGCCCGAATCCACGGAGCCACGAGGTTCCCTTTCGCGCCAGTAGCAAACAGAACCGGTTTGCGGCCACTTGCTGTTACAAAAACAAAACCCGCAGATCCGTTTCCT
>DATHJP010000645.1:0-3779 GCA_035489695.1 Terriglobales bacterium | reverse complement strand
TTGTCGCTGATTTAACCACTGTCAACTAAGCGCCTTTCTTCACAAACAGTGCTGCCAGCCGCGAACTCCAACGATCGTCCTGGCTGCCGCGCGCGAGCCGCGCACGGTGCCCGTAGAAAACCATGCCTAGCGCGGTGGCGTATTCCGGTTCCGCTAACGTCGACGGCATTTTGGCCAGCGGCGTCGGCCACGACAGGCGCACGGGCCGGCGCAATACGGATTCTGCGACGTCCTCGATGCCCGGTAGACGCGAAGCGCCTCCGCTGAGCACCACTCCTCCGGCGCAGAGGTCGAGTGTTCCGGAGTGGCGCAAGTTGTCTCGCAGCATCTCGAACAATTCGCGGGCCCGTGGCTCCAGGATTTCTCCCACCATACGTTGCGAAATGAGGCGCGAAGGGCGATCACCGACCGAGGGCACCTCGACTTCATTTGCTTCGGGAATGAGAGTCACGATGGTATTGCCATAAACTTTTTTGATTTTTTCCGCCTCGGCAAGAGGAGTGCAGAGGCCAACCGAGATGTCGCTGGTGAAATGATCGCCACCGACGGGGATGGCGCCGGTATGAGCGACTGCGCCGTCCTGGAAGACGATAATGCCGGTCGAGCCCGCGCCCAAATCAGCGAGACACACACCTAACTCACGCTCGTCGGCGCGCAGGACAGAATCGGCGCAAGCCAGCGGCTCAAAAACCGTGTCGTCAACATGCACGCCCGCGCGGTTTACGGCGGTGACCATGTTTTGCGTGGCGTTTGCTATTGTGGTCACCATGTGCACTCGCACTTCCAGGCGAGTCGCCATCATGCCCAGAGGATCGTGCACACCGGCTTGATCATCCAGAATGAATTCTTGCGGCAGCAGGTGCAGAATTTCACGGTCGGCGGGGAGAACGATCGCACGGGCTTTGTCGACTGCCTGACGAATTTCGTCACGGGTAATCTCGCGCGGACGCGTTCCGAAGCTCACGCCGCCGTGGCTATTCACGCCGCGTACGTGCGATCCGGCAATTCCTAACAGCGCGTGCTCAATGGGAGCGCCTGCGGCGTCCTCAGCCTCTTCCACGGCTCTTTGAATCGAAGCTACCGCTTTATCCAGATCGACAATGATGCCCTTGCGCGAGCCGCGCGACTCTGCCACTCCATGTCCGCGATAGCGCAGGCCGGCTTCGGTGATTTCCGCCACCAAGACGCATGTCTTGGCGCTTCCAACATCAATTGCCGTCAGTAGATGCTCGTACTGGTTCGCCATAGCTACGGATGATCCTCTTTTGCAATCGCTGGACTTGGTTTCTTTGCCGCTCTGGCTGCTTCAATCGCCGGCTTCGAATATCTCTTCGACGCCCATGCTTTCTTCCGCGCCGGCTTTCGATGCCTGGCTTTGACCGTTTTCTTCTTTTCGGGTGTGGCTACCAGTCGAGGAGCAGGCGCCTTGGAGTTCGTCATCAGGCGCGTGGTCAACGCCGCGGGCTTCACTCCGGCAGCCATGGCAGCTTTCGCCGCGGACCGTGAAAGCGGCGACTGTTTCACTGCACCGTTTAAATCTGGGTTGACGATAATTTGGCGGTCGTAGCGCAGATCCACCGACTCCACTTTGTCGAATTGTTGACGCCATTCCCGAACATGACCGACGTACACTTTGTACCGATCCAGATAATTGGAAGACCCCAGGTGGATAAGGACCTCACCCTCGGGATTATTTGTGAGAACCTTCACGTCGTCGGGATCGGAGAGATCGACCTCGCTGAGGTCCTGGGAATAATGTGCTCCGCTGGAATCAAGTTGGCTGAGCACGCTGTCATAAATTCTCATGCGCGGGATGCGGGTCGAGAGTGGCTCGCCTGAGTTCATTCCCAGAATCACAGGAAACGAATACTTCTTCTTGTTGGGCAATTCCATGAGAGTTCCCTGGCCGTCGACCAGAAGAATCCTGGACCCGACACGCGCGAAGGCCACGGGAGTGCGTTCGTGGATCTCGATCTTCAACCGGTTGGGAACAAATCTCATTACGCTAGCTGATTCCACCCAGGGGATCTGCTCCAATTGTTTTTTCCGCTGCGCCATGGGCACAAAGAAAATATTGCGGCCAATATCGCCTCCGATGACCTCCATGACTTGCGAGCGGGTGACGTTTTCCAGCCCAGTGATCTCGATGTGATCGCTGGAGTCCACGCGAAATCGCCAGGAACGTTCGCCGTAGTGATAGACGGCCGCGACCGCCACGCTACCGAGGAACATGACGACCAATACGATCAGTGTCCAAGTGAGGCGGGTAACTGTTTTCTTCGGGAGGGAACCGCGGCGGACGGAGACGCGCTTCTGTCCACGCAGGAATGGAGATTCCTGTTCCGCGTCCAAGTCGAGCAATCGCGCGTCGTCTAAATCCTGGCGCGTGGGCTCGTCAGATTGCGGGTACAACTCCTCCTGCGAGATGGTGGGAGCGTTTTTCCTCGCCATCAATCAGGTCAGTTGTCGTCAGTGAATCGCCAGCGGGTTCACTATAACTGCTTTTCGCGAATTGAGATAGCAAAAATTTGAGTTGTTTTGCACAGAAGGGCAGGTTGGCAAAAGGCCATTCCAGCTGACGGATAGACTTCGCGATTAGATCGTTCCTTCAGGAACAATCACTGGAACTTGGGGCAAGTTGATCACGAGATTCTGCCGCGGATGGGCGACAGCTGCGCGGTTTGCCAGCACGCGAATCTTTTCAGCTTGTACCTTTGCCAGAGCAGCCTCGCGGTGGGCCATGGCAGTTTGCACAACGGCTAACCGAGTCTCAGCGCAGGCGGTAGCGCTTTGAGCTTGCACAAAGCCGGCTTGGCTTCGTCCGAAAATCACTTGGGCGAGCGTCGCATAGCGCATAGCCTGCCCTGAGATTCGCTGCGCCGTCGCCATCGACCGGTCAGCAACCCTGGGTGTCAAACTGCGACCACCTACGAAGGAGTTACCCAGAAAGAGGGCAGCTACACCCACCGCCATCCAATATAGTGCTTTTCCGGAAACCATAAGCCACTCCATTGCCTTTCTCCGATTAGACGGCCCATCGATAAATTCGTCACCTAACAACATTAGGGCCTAATACGAAGAGGATCGGGGGTTAGTTCCGGGCGGGATTTTGGTTTCATTGGGAAATGGCGACGGGAGTCGGGGACTCGGCACCCCTAAGTTGGAGCTTTTCGATAATCATAGGGCCAAGTTGGGATACGCTGCCCGCCCCCAGAGTGAGGATCATGTCGCCTTCCTGCGCGTCTGCTATGACCGATGTGGCGGCATTTTCAAAAGAGCTGACATATTTTGCCCGGGGCGTTCCCTTCTCACCAATTCGGCGAGCTAACGCCTCTCCCGTAATTTCGGGAATTGGTGGCTCGCCCGCTGGATAAATATCAAGAACGAATAACGAATCCGCGTTTTCAAAAGCGGTGGCGAACTCGTCCATTAGGGATTGGGTGCGGGTGTAACGATGGGGCTGGAACACGACATGCACCTTGCGGTATCCGCACTCGCGCGCGGCTGCGAGCGTGGCACGAATCTCGGTGGGGTGATGTCCGTAATCATCAATCACACTCACTCCCCCGGCAGTTCCGCGTAACTGGAAACGGCGGTCCACGCCTGCGAAACTTGCAAGGGCGGAGTGGATCTGCGCGATAGGAATGTCCAGACCAACTCCGACGGCGATGGCTGCGGTCGCGTTCAGGATATTGTGAATGCCGGGGACATGAAGCTTGAAGTCCCCCAGAGTTTCCCCCCGGTAGGTTACGTGGAAATGACTGAGGCTCTCTGGCAGG
>DATHJP010000644.1:0-3686 GCA_035489695.1 Terriglobales bacterium | reverse complement strand
TCTTTCTATCCTCCCGGTCCGTTCCTCGTTGAACTGCAAAACTGGAATGGGGAGAGGGACTACCGGGAGGAACAAGGTCCCTCGCTCGATTCCAGATTATTTTCCGAAGGATGCGCGCCAACGTTCGCCGGTGTCGAGCTTTATCTTCCTAAAGCGCAGCCGAAAGGTGAGTAGATTCAGCTTATATCTCCTAGCTCTCGCAATCACGGTTTGTGCTCGACAAATGTACTGCATTCCACTTATCATAGCCGCCTAAATGGAATCTGAATCGGGCACAGACCGTTTCCTTCCGGTAGCTCCTCTCCCTTTCCAGGTTTACAGTTCCAACAAGCAACGAATCAGGACGCAGTGAACCAATGACAGGAGGAACATGAGAAAGGAAATCTCAGTTTTGTTAGGTTTGGTTGCTTTCGCCACCAAGCTAAACGCCACCGACATAGACCTAGGCACGCCCGGGTCCTACTTTAACCGAACTTACGACTTCACCCAGTTAAACGGCGCGCCCCTGAATGGCCAAACGGTATCGGTCGATCTCCGGTTCAATAACAGCGCCCATTTGTTCCCCTGCGTCTACCCCAATTTTGCTTATGAAATCGGTTTTACTTTCCAGACCGACGGGCAAGGCCTAGTCGGTTTCACTTTTGGCCGCGGCACGATTCTGGACGCCAGCGGCAATCCGATATTCGCGCTTCAGATATTGGGGAGCGCTTCCTCAGACGATGATGGCCGGATGTCCGTCGGCTTGTTTCCGCTCGACACCCTCACCGCGCCCTTAGACTTCTACGGTGCCCACTTTGATTTGATCCTGCCCAACAACAGCAACGTGTCAGTGACCAGTGGTTCGCTTATGCTCCTCGCGACCCATGATGTCGTCATTAAAGGCAACCGTCCGGTACCGTTTCGGATCGGCCCCCATGTGCCCGAGAGCAGCAGCACAATTTCGCTATTTGCGCTGGCGTTAATTGGGCTTTTTGCTATTTCGCGAGCAGGCAATCGCTCCCTCCGGCCGGTGAACGGCGCGCCGCCCAAATAAATTAAGGGCTTAAAGCGAGTAAAGTGATTCACGGTCGTTTTCTACGGCCTGAAAACTTTTTGCTGCAAAACTGCGCGATTCTGCGTAACGCCATGCGAACGCCATGCGAACGCCTACTGGAAATTTCCGCAAGCAGTACGCGCGCGCACACGCGTAATGGTAGAAAAAGTCCGTCTCGAAAATCTTGCTCAACGATACGATCTGCATAAACGCGGTCCTCCTCTGGCGCATCGACAAAATAAACTCGGAAAATCAGCTCCTACGCAAAAGCGACGTCGCAAAAAAGGCACGCAGATCGAGGCGACGCGAAACGAAGTGGCGGCGTCGTCAAACGCGTCGTGCGAAAGCTGACTGGTGGTTAGCTAATTTAGGATTTGCGGTTTCCGAATAGACAACCTACAGCGAACTGCTCACCATGTTTTTGCGCGTATTGATCCTCGCTGCCTTCATCACGTCGGCTGTGACGCCGATGGAGGCAGCCGAACAATCAATTGGTGATACGGGGAGGCGAATTGTCTCGACACCAACGCCGACTCCTCATCGGAAGAAGAAATCAAGGAAAAAACGATCGGCCTCTGCCTCGCCGGTAAGGGTAAAGAAGAAAACGGCGTCACCATCGCCAAGTCCGGAGGAAGAGAAATCGCCGTTGCCTTCACCGTCCGAGACCGCGTCGTTACCAACTCCGGCAGTGAGCGGAGCGGTAGCACCGACCTCAACAGTACCTCCGTCACCCAGCCAGATGCCCGCGCCGCAAAAATCAGTCTTGCCGCAGAACAAAGGCCTAGGAGCTCCCAACGCCACGTTATCACCCGAAGCGATAACGAATTTTGAGAGTTATCCCCCAAAAGTGCAGAAGCTACTTACTTCGGCGCTCGAACTCACCACGCGCAACCTCGATTACAAATATGGCTCCGCCGATCCGGCGAATGGTGGGATGGATTGTTCCGGGTTTGTTCACTACGTGCTCAATCAAAACGGCGTCGCCCCCTACGTACCTGATGACTCCAAGGACCAATACATTTGGCTTCGTAGCGCAGGCAGCTTCGAGCCCGTGGTCAGTGGTAAGGACGATTCCTTCGAGCTCAAGGAGCTAAAACCGGGCGACCTCCTCTTTTGGAGCGGAACGTACTCCATCGAACGCGATCCTCCGATCACTCACGCCATGATTTATCTCGGACGCGAAAAAAAAACCGGCGCGCGTGTGATGGTGGGCGCGAGTGACGGACGGACCTATCAAGGTCAGCAGCGTTTCGGAGTCAGCGTTTTTGAGTTCAAAATGCCACAGACGGAAAATAGCGAAGCTTATGAGGGAAGAGAGCGTCCACGCTTTATCGGTTACGGGCATATTCCGGGTTTGAATGAATGAAGTTGTAGCGATGGTCTAAGACGATGTGATGCCAGAATTAGCTAATCCTATTAGTGGGCCCAGCAACCAAGAAACAAAGGACCTTCCCGGGGAAGCATTGGAGAAAGCTGCTAACGGATACGTTGCTTTATCTCCCAGACGCGAAGTGCTGCATCAATGAGGCTCTTGGTGCGACTTAAAGTCGGCGCGTTTGCACGCCGGGGATCCGCGACAAAGGCGCTTTCGGTAGACTCGCGTGGCTTCGGAGGTAGTCTCTTGTTAGATAGAAATACGTAGGAATCATTAAAGTTGCGGAATGCAGGTCACATGGCGTCGTGTTTGACGCGCGATTCAGGGGCGTACTCCCTAGCCGCCGTCTGGCGAGTCGCGTTCCCGTTAGCGCCCTTTGGCGCTATCGCGTCTCTCTCCAGCGAAAGGAATGCGATCATCAAATCATCGGCTTTAACAATGTGTCGTTTTTCATCGCGGTGTGCTATTTTCATAGGTAAATCGTCCAGACTTTTGAAATGCAAGACCAACGATTTAGCGGCACCGCAGACCGGGCCAGGATGCGTGTAGGGCAATATCGGACTTAATTTTTAGGTGTTGCCGCCAGTGACAACGCGATCGTTGGCCTTAAACTTAGAAGGTCATCAATCAACTATCGCATCTGCCATGCTAAAGCGTCTCGTAATCGCGCTGCTATTCACGTCATTGCTGTGGCAGGCAGAAGCCCAGGACTCGCGACCGAATATTCTGATTATCATGACCGACGATCAGAGCCACGAGACGTTGACTTCGCAGTTTATGCCGAACACCCAGGCAATGATCGCGGATCAAGGCTTAACTTGTACTAAGTTCATGATGCCGACCGCCCTTTGCTGCCCCAGTCGCGCCAGCTTTCTAACGGGGAAATATGCCCGGCACGATGGAGTCCGAACTAACACTGACCCATTGATCGGGCCGACAGTGGCTAACCATCTGCACGAGTCGGGGTATTACACAGGTTTGATTGGGAAATACCTCAACTCATGGCCGGGAAATGCGCGACCAGAGTATGACTATTGGGCCGCGTGGATAAGAGGGTATGTCAATCCGACAATGAACATTTTCGGTACGTTCGCTAAGGTCCCTGGGTATCTGACTTATATCCAGCGTGATTACGCCCTGGATTTCCTGAACAAGGTCCCAGCAAACAAGCCGTTTTTTCTTCTCTTCACGCCTCATGCGCCTCATCTGCCGGCAATTCCAGCACCAGGGGACGAAAATCTCTACGCAACCCTGCCCGATTGGCGCCCGCCGAGCTTC
>DATHJP010000643.1:0-6807 GCA_035489695.1 Terriglobales bacterium | reverse complement strand
GCTATGAAGTCCAATGGAAGGCTCATCCAGGACATACAGTGTTCCTACCAGGCGGGAACCTAATGACGTAGCCAGCTGGATGCGCTGTGCCTCGCCACCGGATAACGTCGAGGACAAGCGATGCAGCGTGAGATATTCCAGCCCAACATCATTCAGGAACCGCAGGCGCTCCTGAATTTCCTCCAGTAATTTCTCGGCAATCCCAGCTTCTTGCTCGGTCAACTCCACCTGGCCGAAGAATTTCGATGCCTCCTCCACGGTCATGCTGCAGACTTCGCAAATATTCTTGCCGCCGATCTTAACCTGATTGGCCTCGCGCCGGAGCCGGAGTCCCTGACAATCTGAACAGACCGAATATCCGCGATAGCGGCTTAGGAATACACGCACATGCAGTTTGTATTTCTTGCGCTCAAGGTGATTGAAGAAACCGCGTATCCCCGGAAAGCGGCCTTCACCTTCAACAATTACCCGCTGTTGCTCAGGCTCAAGGTCAACCCAGGGTTGATCCAGGGGAATCCCCGCTTGTTTGGCAAAGCGCTTGAGTTCAGTGAACAGGGTGCGATACTTAGGTTTGGTCCAAGGCTCGATCGCGCCTTCATTGAGCGTCTTCGAGATATCAGGAATTACCAGTTCGAGGTCGAAGTCGATAGTGTTACCAAATCCCTGACATCGCGGACACGCGCCATATGGATTGTTAAAAGAGAACAGCCTCGGCTCGGGCTCCTCATAACGAATATTGCAAACCTTGCACTCGAATCGTTGTGAGAATCGCAATTGCTGGGTGGGTTGTTGGTCGCCGGGAACGATCTCGAAGATGACCTCGCCTGCCTGGCGATAAGCGATCTCCACGGCATCAACAATTCGAGCACGAGCATCAGGTGAAACCGTGAGCCGGTCCACCAGCACAAAAACCGGTTCGGCAAAGTTGACGTCCAGCAACGATTCGGGGGTAGAAAACTCAAAGATTTGCCGGTTCTGATAAAGACGATTGAAGCCACGTTTGCGCAACTCGAAAAGGCGTGTCTTGAGCAAATCAGGGATAGCAGCCTGACCTGCGGGCTTGGCACGCGACGACCGCACAGCAGCCGTCTTACGCGCCGCCGGCTTCTTGGTACGGGCCTTTCCCTCAGCGTCATCGCTCTGGATTGGTTCTTGTGTGTCGAGGGGGAAGAAAACCTGCAGTCGCGTCCCTTCTCCCAAGCGCAGAACCGCGCCGGCTACTTCATCCACAGTATCTTTCTTGACGTCATTTCCGCACTGTCTGCAGTAGGTGCGCCCCACTCGGGCAAACAGCAGTCGCAGATAGTCGTAAATCTCGGTCGCCGTTGCGACTGTCGATCTCGGATTTCGCGTGCTGTTCTTCTGACGGATGGCGACAGCCGGGGCAATGCCATCGATCACGTCTGCGTCAGGCTTCTCGATGCGCTCCAGGAACTGGCGTGCGTAAGCAGAAAGCGATTCGACGTAGCGGCGCTGACCCTCCGCATAAATCGTGTCGAAGGCAAGGGAAGACTTTCCCGAGCCCGACACTCCCGTGACGACTGTCATCGAATTGTGCGGGATTTCAAAATCAATGTTCTTGAGGTTATGAACCCGCGCCCCGCGAACAACAATGGTTTCCGTGGACATTTATTAGGGTTTACCGAGGCTCAGAGGCGTGTTTCCGCGTTGTAAATATGATACCAGCTTCAGCATTGCCGCGGCGCGGCCACAATGCTGATCCAAGAGTCCGCCAGAGTTGGACGCGGCTCACCTCGCAACGAGGTGTGTTCAAGTCGTGATAGGATTGCTGCCTTCCGGAAAGCGGCCCATCGAGATTCGAACGAAAGCGGTTTTTCCTGTCATGAAAAATGCTGTGCTCGTGCTGCTCTGCCTTCTGCTGCCCGAATTATCCGTTGGCCAAGATTCTCCCCGTGCGGACGTTTTCGGCGGTTATTCCTACTTGAATGCCGACACGAACGGCTTAATCACTCGCCAGAGTCTAAATGGATGGGAAGCTTCGCTTTCAGTGAATGCAAACAAGTGGCTAGCTGGGGAAGGTGATTTTGGTGGTTATTACAAAAGCTACACCGTGGATTTAGAACCGATTCTGCCGGGTGCTGGCACCCTCAAAATAAGCGCGCATGACTACGGTTTCTTAGGTGGGCCTCGCGTCAATTTTCGGCCGGTATTCGTCCATGCTCTCTTCGGTGTGGACCGACTCACAGGTAGCGCACTCGGATTGTCAGCTTCCCAGAACAGCTTCGCCGGCGCGATCGGCGGCGGGTTGCAGTGGAAGGTCGCTCAGCGGTGGTCCATTCGTATATCCAGTGATTACATTTTCACTCGGCATAATATTTTTGGCGGTGACCGGGTCACACAAAACAACGTGCGTGCTTCGGTGGGGGTTGTCTATGGATTTGGCGGTACCGGGTCCGACGGAAGGAAGCAGCAAACCGTCGCTGCGAAACTGTCACCATCAGCTATAGCCATTCCCGTTCTCGGTATCCGAGCGGTAACACGGGACAGCGGCGGAGCGGAGATCGTAGAAGTTGCTTCCGGCAGCGTGGTCGCCCTAGCTGGCCTTCGGGTCGGCGATGTGATCAATGCTGTGGACGGAAAGCCGACCACAACGGCACCGGCGCTGGCGGCAGCCTTGTCGAACCGAGTTCCTGGAGAGAGAGTCCGACTTGGATTTCTCGTACGCAATCAGTGGCAAAGCGAAACTCTTGTAACACTCGTGGCTAACCAGTGATTTTGGGGCAAAGTGGTCAGGTGAGAAAACCAGATTGCATTTCGAGGCCCCTTAACACGGCAACCTGGAGATCCGTCGTAGGATATTAATCGTCGGCTGAATCCTGCTCCTCGTCCCGCCTCTTGCCGTAGCGCAGGGCCATGCCCACGCCCAAGGTCATAAATCCGACGGGAGGAACCAGCAATACCACCACGCCGCGGCTGATGGCGCGTTGGCCTTCTTTGGTGGTGCCGCTCGCGTTGCTGTAGCACATGGCGCAGCCTTGTGCGAATGAGGGACCAGCCCAAAGCACAACGAGCAACACGATCATGGCCAGGCGCAGTTTCATCTCACTCCCAAATGCACAATCCGGAACGCGTCGGGAAAGAAGATAAACATCAAACACAAGCAGGTTACCACAGCGACCATCAGAACCCACTTCATTGCGGGGTTCTCATATTTCAAGTGCATGAAATAGCCAATGATTAGCGCCGACTTGATGACGGACAAGATCATCAAAACTTCCAGCATGCGGAGTGGCTGGAAGACCTGCCGGTAGGCCAGCACGACTTCAACCGCGGTCAGGACGAGCAGCGCTCCCCAAACCCAGAAGTATTGTCCCTTGCCTTCGTCATGCGTTGTGGCGACGTTGTGCATCGTGAATTCTTCTCCTGTAACGCGGAAGAGTGCTACACCCTTGTGGACATCAAATACACCAATGGGAAAATGAACATCCAGACTAGATCGACGAAGTGCCAGTAAAGTCCTGCTATTTCGACGTCGTGAGAGTCGTAATCTTTAGGCTTCAGGAACACAATCGCTGCTGCGACAATGCACCCCACCAGCAGGACGTGAACTCCGTAATGAAACACACTACTCGCTGGAATCGCCAGCCATGCGATCAGCCAGATACCGAGCAGGATGGGAAGAAATTTTTTCCGCAACGCAACCACGCCCAGGTAAATGACGCCAATGGTGACGTGCAACATGTGCATGCCCGTAAGGGTGAAAAAAGTTCCGCCAAATTGCGGCACATTGGCGGCCCATGGGTTCTTGAACGGAGTCATGCCTTCGTGAATCAAGTTGCTCCACTCCATGCCGTGAAGCACGATGAAAGCTGTGCCGAAAAACATCGTGGCCAGAATCCAGTTGCGGCTCCAACCGCGATCACCGCGCCGCGCCGCCAGCACGCCCAGCACCATGGTCAAAGAACTGGAGAGCAAACAGGCCGTCATGATGGTCGCGTTGGTGATGCTCTCTTTGCCGAACGGAGTAGGCCAGCCAGGCGTCGAGATTCGCCCGTAGCTGTAGGCAAACAGCAGCGCTCCGAAGGTCAGGGTGTCGGAGAGCAGAAACAACCACATCCCAATCTTTTTCGAGTAGGTGCCAAACAGGGAAGGTTCGTAAGCTCCCGCGATCCCGTGCTGCACCGCAACGTCAGACATGGTTTCGTTCTCCTGGTTCTAATCCTTCGTAGATTTCCTTCGTGGAACTTTTTTGTCCTTCGTGGTTAGTGTTTCTTCTTATTTAGCGAACTCCAAAAGCGCAAAAATATAAATCCACAGTAGCGCCATAAAGTGCCAGTACCAAGCGGTGATGTCCACCACGATCCGCCGTACTTCGACTGGCCTGTTCATCATCGAGATGACACCGGCGTAGAGCAATGCCAGCACTCCTCCGGCGAGGTGAATGGCGTGCGTACCAGTCAAGAGGTACACAAACGAGCTGCTTGGACTGGTGGCCAGAAAGAATCCTCGGAGGGCGAGTTCCCGCCAGGCCATCCATTGTCCGATAAGAAAACCCAATCCCAGGACAATCGTGCTGCCCAGCCAGGGAAAGCCTCGGCCTTCTTCAACCGAAACCCCCGGAATCGATTTGACTGGAGCCAGCGCCATTTCGCGAGTAATTTTCTGTCGAGACAACTCCATAGTGATACTGCTCAAGATCAACAACAAAGTGTTCACTAGCAGCAACGCGGTGGGAAGATTTACCTGTATCCAATCGCGAACATAGGTGCCGGTGCGCTCATCGAGAGTGGGCAAGCCCTGGCGCACGATGTATGCGCTGGTGAAAGAAACGAACAGCATGATGATGGGCGCCAGCGCCACCAGTAGTCCCAAACGGGCGCGACGCAAGCGTTGCCCATAATCCGGTGAACCATTGCCTCCGCGGCCGTCATCACCTCCGCCCGTAATAGGCGGATGCACGACACCGCCACCGTGGCCGGTCTTGGGATGCTTGATCGTTATCGTGGGAGTCAAGGTCGCCATACCCTGTTCTAGTGCGTCGAGACCGTCACGGGATCAGTCTGCATGATGTAATCCCGCGGCGCTCCGGGAACGCTGTACTCGTACGGCCCATGATTCACTATCGGCGTGCGTCCGCCAAAGTTGTCATGCGGAGGCGGTGTCGCGGTGGTCCATTCCAGCGTAGTAGCTTCCCAGGGATTGTCGCTCGCCTTGGCGCCCTTCTTCAGACTCCAGAACAGATTGATCACGAAAATTAGCTGAGCTCCGATGGTCACGAACGCCGCATAGGTGATGAATTTGTTCAGCGGAATCAAATTGTGAAGATAGGCTAGCTCAGTGAACTGGGAGTAGCGCCGAGGCTGGCCTGCCATGCCTAGATAGTGCATCGGCATGAAGATGCAGTATGTTCCGATTAGGGTGAAAAAGAAGTGAACTCTGCCCCACCTCTCATTCATCAAGCGCCCGAACATCTTGGGAAACCAGTAATACGTTCCGGCAAACATGCCAAAGATCGCGGCCACGCCCATAATCAGATGAAAGTGTCCGACCACGAACGCCGTGTCGTGCAGCGGGATATCCAACACTGGTTGCGCAAGGAACGGACCGCTCAGTCCGCCCGAGACAAACAGCGAAACGAAGCCGATGGCAAACAGCATTGGCGTCTGGAAGCGGACGCGTCCGCCGTGAATCGTCCCCAGCCAGTTGAAGGTCTTGATCGCCGACGGGACGCCGATTGCCATGGTCATGAGCGAGAACGAAAAAGCTGAGAACGGGCTCATGCCGCTCATGAACATGTGATGGCCCCAGACCATGAATCCGAGTGTGCCGATCGACATCAGAGCGTACGCCATCGCTTTATAACCGAAGATGGGTTTGCGCGAGAACGTCGACACCAACTGTGACGCCACTCCCATGCCAGGCAGGATGGCGATATACACCTCAGGATGCCCGAAGAACCAGAACAAATGTTGCCACAGCAGCGGCGAGCCGCCTTTGTGTCCCATGATCTGGCCATTTACCACGACCAGCGGAACATAAAAGCTGGTCCCGAGATTGCGATCCAGCAGCAACAGGATGCCGGCGGAAAGCAGAACACCGAAGGCCAGCAGTCCGAGGATCGCCGTGATGAACCATGACCAGCAGGTCAGCGGCATGCGCATCATGGTCATGCCCTTGGCCCGCAGATCCAAAGTCGTGGTGATGAAATTCAAGGCGCCCATCAGCGACGCGATGCAGAAAATTGCGATGCTGGTGATCCACAGATCCGCGCCTAATTGTTCGCCTGGTCCAGCACTAGGCAGCGCGCTGAGCGGAGCGTAACCAGTCCAACCATGCAGCGGTGCGCCTCCGGTCACAAAAAACGCCGCAAGCATGACTACGAAAGCTACAAACGTAGTCCAGAACGAGAGCATGTTCAGGACGGGAAACGCCATGTCCGGCGCGCCGATCTGGATTGGCAAGAAGTAATTGCCGAACCCACTCTGCGGCGCTGTGGTCAGCACAAAGAACACCATGATGGTGCCGTGCATGGTGAGCAGGCTGAGGTATGTTTCCGGCTTGATTGCGCCTACCAGAGGCAAAACGGCAGTCGGCCAGATCAGATGGATGCGCATTAGCAAAGAGAGAAACATGCCAACGAACACCGCCGCCAATGCGAGGAAATAATATTGGAGCCCGATCACCTTGTGATCGAGGCTAAAAACATATTTGCGAATGAAGCCTTGAGGGGCCGCGTGTGCGTGAGCGTCCTGGGCAACCATTTATTGTTTCTCCGCCTCTCGTGCGTTCAGCCAGGAATCAAAATCCGCCTGGCTCACCACTTTCAGCATGCCGTGCATTTTGTAA
>DATHJP010000642.1:0-4634 GCA_035489695.1 Terriglobales bacterium | reverse complement strand
TGTGCTGAATAGCAAGCCTTCGGTTGTCGGCAAGATTCCAGTGGGCATACACGCGTGGGGAATAACCTTCAATGGACCGACTGGCACACTCTACGTGACGCGATCTGGAAGCTCGGAGCTGGTGATGGTGGATGAGGTTTCTGGCCAGGTTACAACGGCTCCGACGGGTGCGATCCCTTGTGCGGTCGCCGTCAATCCTGCGACTAACACGGCATACGTAGTGAATCACGGCGATGACACCGTAACCGTTATTGACGGCGCAAAGCGCACAGTGATCGCGACGGTGAAGGTAGGACTGCGTCCACAGGCGGTCGCAGTGGACGCCAAACGAAATCGGATCTATGTCGCCAACTCGCACAGCGACAACGTCACAGTAATCGACGGTGTTCGAAACAATGTTCTCAAAACAATCCATGCCGGAAAGAATCCTTACGCCGTTGCCGTAGATTCAAATAGCGGGCGACTCTACGTCACTTCGTATGGAGAAGCGCTCGTGGTTGTTGACCCAAGATGATGAGGCGGGTGTCACGCCATCACGACGGCTCCCGAGAGCAACTCGGTCAGCGCCGTTTCTTGCTTTCGTTCTGCGCGATCCGCGCCTTCACCAGGTTCTTAACTAGTGCAGTCGGCAGTGGCTTATCCGTGGAGAAGTGGATGGTTCCTTTGGACGTGGAGAACCCCTTAAGCTCGTCCTTGAATGCCTCGATCACGGCCGCAGACGGGAACAAACTGCAGTGGTTCGAAAATGCAGCGAACCACACCAGAGGTCCTTGGTAATTGAACGTCGGTATCCCATAGCTGATGCCCTCGGTAGCCTCCGGTGGCACAGCCGACCGAATCGCCGCGCGAATCTTGTTCAAGGTGCCACGGGCAGGTTCCGGGACGCCGGCAAGGTATTCGTCAACATTCTTCGGAGCGCGGGTACTCTTCGCGGCAGACCTGCGATTGCCAGATTTCACCTTTTTCATGCGGGCAATGTTACAAGAAGCTCCAATTTCAAGTCCAAGCCTCAGGCCTGCACGCACGATGAACCGTTTACAGCGAAATGGGAACAAACATAGGAAACCGACACCAGGTGCGACGGGGCGCCAACGGTTTTCTAGACAACCCTGGCGCCCGCCAATACACTTCTAGTATTCGTGGCAGGCTATTCCGTTTCTTATGCGACTCGTTACTTTCGAAAATCCAATCCGGCAGCTACGCATTGGAGCGCTGACAACAGACCATCGCATTGTCGACTTGAATTCAGCCTGCGCTCTGTATTTGCGCGACGTTGAAGGCGAGAGTGCTCACGATCGTCTAGCCGACGCTTTCGTACCCGCCAACATGCGAGCGCTCTTCGAGGGCGGCGACACCAGTTTGGAAGCTGCCCGCAAGGCTTTCGATTATGCCTTGCATCTGCAAGACGACGCGTCGGGACCTCACGGTGAAGTCATCTTTTATGCAGAAGCGGAGACAGGACTCAAGGCGCCAATCATTCCCAAGAAGTTTTTTCACACCGCGGGAAACTTCCGCGAACATCACGAGGAAGCCACTGGTGCCGGGTTCTCGCACCCTGTGATGCCATGGATCGTGTTCTTTCAGAACGTGGACGCGATCATCGGCCACGACGAGGCGGTGGTTTACCCCGAACACCTTACCCAGGAATTGGATTACGAGCTCGAACTCGCAGTGGTACTGAAGAAAACCGGAAAGAACTTCACTCCTGAAGACGCCCGCGACTACGTTGGCGGGTACGTCATTTTCAATGATATTACTGCGCGTGATATCCAGCGCCGCGAGATGAAATCCGGCGTCTTCAGCTTCTGCAAAGGTATTGAGACCTTCTGCCCGTTGGGACCGTGGATCGTCACCGCCGATGAAATTTCTGATCCGCACAACCTGGCCATGGAGTTGCGCGTTAACGGAGAACCGCGCCAGCGTTCGCATTCCAGCAAGATGTCAGTCAAGATTCCCGAAATTCTTTCGCACTATTCGCCCATGGGTTATAGCGCAGGCGATGTGGTGTCGACCGGCACGGTTTCCGGCGTCGCTGCTTTTTCCGGCGATCCCAAAGCCTGGTATTTGAAGGTCGGCGATGTCATGGAATGTGAGATCGAAAACATCGGCGTACTGCGCAATCGCGTTATTTCCTGGGAAGAAGCCTACGGCCGCAAGCCACCAGTATTGGCAACACAAGCAGTGCGCTAGCCCTTGGCCTCAGCTGTGCCTATCTCTTGAAGTGCGGCAGCACTGCTTCCCCAAAAAGTCTGGCCTGCCCCGTGCGATCATCGCCCCATATTTCCAGCATGAAGTGCGTGCATCCAGCCTCGCGGTATTCTTCAATTCGTTGAATGCACTCCTCCGGCGTCCCTGCGATTGGGAACACTTTACGTAAAATCTCGTCAGTAACTGCCTTGGCTGCGGCTTTGCGCCCGCCTTTCTCCATCGCGCCAGCTACGGGGCTTAACTCGTCGAAGGTCAGGCCTGCGCATTCGAGCAGCACGTCGGCGGAGCCTTTAATATTTTGAACTTTGTTAGCTAGGTACATCGCGGCCTGCTCACGAGCGCCTTCTTTCCCTTTCGCCGAGTCGCGTCCGATACTGCCCACAATTACAGATCCCAGCACCAGCTTCGAGGGGTCCTTGCCTGCTTTGCGCGCGCCCTCTTCCATGTTCTTTCGCGAGTAGCGCACAAACGCAGGGGTTGTAATGCTGGCCGTTAAGAGCCCATCTCCAACTGAACCCGACATCTTTTGCAGAACGGGTCCAGTAGCCGCAATGTAAATGGGCGGGACTCCGCGGGGCGTGTGTGCATCTCGTTTCAACGGAGGAACGTCAGCGGCAAAGACTTTTCCCCGATAGCGGAAGGCATCTCCCTGGAGCACGCCTCGTACAATCTCGACGCTTTCGCGCATGACCGTCGCCGGCCCGACTTTCTCTCCTTCTCCCTCACCAATTTCTTTCATGAAGATCTTGGAGGCGCCCAGCCCCAAGAGAAACCGGTCGCCAGCCAGGTCCTGCATCACACGTGCTTCCATTGCGATCTGCACCGGATGCCGCGTGTAGGGAGAAATAATCCCCCAGCCTAATTGAATGCGTTCGGTCTCGTGCGCGATCACGGCCAGGATTGCGGTTGAAGAACGCGCTTCAAAAGAATGCTTGCGCCACCAGGGATACGCCTCTGCAATCCAGAACGCATCGAATCCCGCTTGTTCACAGGCCTTGGCCATGGCCACGGTTTCGCGGACCGGTTCCATGCTCAGTTGCAGCACGCCGATGTTGAATGGAAGACTCAATCAGGATCGCTCCAGGAACGCTCGAGGCCCTTGATCAACTCCCACATAGCTTTATTTAGAGGTGTGGGTACTCCGACTTTTTCCCCTAACTGGACGATTGCGCCGTTCATGAAATCTACTTCTGTCTGACGTTTCGCAAGCACGTCCTGCAGCATGCTGGCGTTATGCTTCCCTGGAGCGCTCGCGCCCTTCTGCACCAGTTGACGCGGATCACCATGCAGGACAATCCCCAGCTTCTTCGCTACGGCTTCACCTTCAACAATAAGATCGTTGAACAACTGATTTGCCGGCTGAAATCGTGTTGCAGCTCCGTGATGGAGCAGTGTCAGTGCTCCCACCGGATTGGTTGATGCGTTGAAAATTAGCTTAGTCCACTGCGCCCCTCGTGCATCTGGCATAGCGATCGTATTCATTCCCGCGCGCGTCATTAGCCCCGCCAGTTCCTCTACTTTGTTCATCGGAGTCGCACTTGGTTCGAAAGGACCAATCCAGGTGTCTCCTTTGATGTCGTAGCCGATGTGACCCGGGGCAATGGGATGCCCAGCGGGAAAGGTCGTGCCACGAATCACATATTTCACGTGCTCGGCAATGATTTCCTCGTTACCGACGCCGTTTTGTACTGAACAAACGGCACTCTTCGCGTCGAAAATGTGCGCAGTCTGCGCAATAGCACTTTTTGTGTGGATGGCTTTGGTCGCAACAATGCCGTAATCGCAGTGCGGCAACTCTTGCGCATCGCTGGTAGCATTCAGCCGGGCCGTGAAGTCCGCTGCTCCCGAAAGTCTAAGACCCTCTCTCCGAATTGCGTCGGTGTGTTCCCGCCAAACATCGTAAGCCCAGACTTCAGCCTCACCGGCTTTAGCTAGGTGTGCCGCAAACAGGCTGCCCACAGCGCCGCAGCCGATCACGCAAATCTTCATTTTTTTCGGATTCCCTGATCCCTGTCTATCGATCTCTCTGGTTAATCTGATACCGCTTTCAGGCCGGAAGTTCCTCGAACCTCAGGGTGCAACATTCGCCTCCGTCTCTTGTCCGGTGAAAAATCGCCATGGAACATCGGCCAAACATTCACCCTCGGTTTTCCCAACGCGGTACGTGTCTTGCGTGTAGAGGCACACGGTGCCGTCGTGGTCCACAACCTGCGGGTGCAGTGAAAGAATCATGTTCTCCTCAAGCGGCACTTCACTCTTCGCGCCGATGGCGGGATGTTCGATCATAGTCGTTCCAATCGAGTGTCCAGAGAGGTGTCCGAGGGAAAAGCCGTGCCTGGCGAACGTTTCCGCCACGACTCGATGAACACTGCTTGCCAGCTCTCCTGGCCGCATCAATTTCCGCGCGGCCTCTAGTGCTTCGGGAT
>DATHJP010000641.1:0-3332 GCA_035489695.1 Terriglobales bacterium | reverse complement strand
CTCAAAAATGTCATTGACCCGCGACAGATTCTGCTTGGCATCTTCCAGACGCGCCTCAGCCAGCCGTTTCTTAGTCTTGAATTTGGTGATGCCCGCCGCTTCTTCAATAATAGCCCTGCGATCCGTCGGACGACTGCTCAGGATCTGCCCAATTCGTCCTTGCTCAATCAGCGCATAAGTCTCCGGCCCCAGACCCGTACCCATAAACAATTCCTGGATATCCCGCAGCCGGCATAATTTCCCATTCAGCAGGTATTCGCTATCTCCCGTCCGAAATAGCCGGCGTGTTACCACAATTTCTCCAGTTCTGAACTGCTGCTGATTAAATTTCCGCCGACGAATTTTCAGCACCACCTGCGGCCCAGCCTTCGGACCGTCGATTTCTCCATTTGTTTCAGGATTTTCGTCGGCGCCCACGGATGCGGGATTTTCTGCGGCGTCCAGGGATGCGGGATTCTCTGCGGCGTCCAGAGATTCGGGATTTTGGGTGGCGCAGCGCTTCAGCGCTGCGATCCCGCCGCTCTCAGAGAGGGCTTCAGCCCCAAGGGTTTCGTCGCCTTCTTCCACTCTCCCTGGCTGCGCTTCTTCCGTCAGTCGTTCAGTTTCATCCGCCGCCCGGGCGCGAATCTCGCTCTCATCCCAGTCTTCCGCAGTCGGCATGTCCTCCTGAATTTCCACCTCGGTAGGTTCATGCGCATCCGCTCCCGGATAAACCTCAGGATCGATCAGCGAAAGCGATACCTCAGCCATCCCTGTAGGTTTTCGATCGCGAGTACCAGCAAAAATGACGTCGTCCATCCGCGACCCACGCAGCGTTTTCGCCGACTGCTCACCCAGCACCCAGGAAATAGCGTCCGAAATATTTGACTTGCCGCACCCATTCGGCCCGATGATGGCCGCCACCCCGTCGCCGTGAAACTTCAGCTCGGTGCGGTCGCAGAAAGACTTGAATCCCAGAATCTGCAGCTTTTTCAGTTTGAGCAACTTCAACTCCTTGTCGTACGACTCGAAAATCGCACTCGACCTGACCGGTTACCAACTCGGTTCACCACCTCAGTTGCTCCGGCGAAAACCTCAAACGGCTGGTTGGGACGCCCACACGTTCCCGCTACTGTAAAGGCGAAATCAGCCTCGGGTCAAGTACGAAAACACCATATATTGTATGCCTATTTCCACAACCGCGTTACACTGCACACGCAATGCAGCAAGTGTCTGTGAAAATGGTGGAGGAAAACGAAGGAAGGGAGAATCGCGAGAGCGCAATAACTCTAGCGCAAGCGGCCACCAATAACAACGACGTTTCAGCGAGAAGGCAAAAAAATCAAGAATTACGAATCAGATCGTCCACCGATAGTTCAACATCGCGAAGAATGGAGCGGAGAAGGCCGGGACCGATAGTCTCACCGGAGTGCACTGGAACGGTCGTCACCCGGCCGTCTTCATGCCCAAGGAAAACGTGGCTGCCACGAGTTCGAATGACCTGGAAACCGATTCTTTGGAGGATTCGTACGACTTCCTTGCCCTTGAGCCGGGGAAGACGGGTCATACGGAAATTTGCTGGATGCCCACCAGTTCGAGAGGACCAACGCCACGGTCATCCGCCAAACACAGTTCGATCGCCTCACGAGCGCGCTTCATCAGCGTGTCAAGATTCTTTGCTTGGGTGTGGCACCCCTTTAATCCGGGAACCGTGGCGACATAATAGCCTTCTTCGTCGCGCTCGATAACCACGGTGAATGTCCGCTTCGTCTTCACCCTTCCATCTCCTGACGCGATTTTACTATGGCAAAAACAGAACAAACAATCGATCGCTATTCCTTAGCCGCCCAGCTTCTCAAAAAACAAACAGATAGACTCAATCCCCCGATAGAAGTTGGGAATATGAAACTTCTCATTGGGCGCGTGCAGATTGTCATCAGGCAAGCCAAACCCCATCATCACGCTCGGAATTTTCAACACATCCTGGAAATCCGTAACGATGGGAATCGAACCGCCGGAGCGAATAAACACCGTGTCCTTATGAAACACTTCGTGCATGGCCTCGGTAGCGGCTTGGATGTACTTGTTGTCTGTGCCCACCACGCACGCGGGCCCCTTGCTCCAGACCTTGATCTTGGTTTCGATCCCCTTGGGCGTTAGCTTTTTCACGTAATCGGAATATCGCTTCAAGATGTCATCCGGATCCTGATTCGGCACTAACCGCATGGAAACTTTTGCCGACGCCTTGGCTGGAATCACCGTCTTCGCCCCCGGCGCTGTGAAACCACCCGGCATGCCATGCACTTCCAACGTAGGACGCGCCCAGGTTCTGTAGAGCACGGAAAACCCCGGTTCTCCCGTCAGCACCTTCGATCCAACTTCTGTCTTGCGATAATGTTCCTCGTTAAACGGCAGCCGTTTCCAGGCTTTCAATTCATCTTTGCTGGGCGGCTTCACGTCCTTGTAGAAGCCCGGGATAAGAACGCGCCCCTTGGAATCCTTCAGCTTGCTGATGACCTCGATCAGCGCGAAGAATGGATTGGGCGCCGCACCGCCGTACATTCCTGAATGCAAATCGGTCTTTGCGCCGAACGCTTCGATCTCGGTATAAACCAGCCCGCGCAAGCCCACACATAGAGTGGGAAGATCGGGGGCGAAAAGTTCGGTATCGCACACCAGCGCAAAGTCAGCCTTCAGTTTGGTCTTCTCTTTGCGGACGTACGCCGCAATGGATTCGCCTCCAACCTCTTCTTCCCCTTCAATCAGAAACTTCACATTGAGCGGCAGCTTGCCATTGTGACCTTTCATCAAAGCCTCGATAGCTTTGATTTCCATCCAGAGCTGCCCTTTGTCGTCCACCGCGCCGCGCGCATAAATGTTGTTGTTGCGCTCCGTCGGTTCAAACGGAGGCGAAACCCATTCATCCAAAGGATCCGGCGGCTGAACATCGTAGTGCGCATAACACAATGCTGTCGGTTTACCCGGCGCTTTAATCCAGTCGGCGTAGATCAGCGGATGACCCTTGGTCGGAATGACCTCGACATGCTCCAAGCCGATGCGCCGCATCTCGGCAGCCACAAAGTCCGCGGCCTTTTGCACATCGGACTTATGCTCAGTCAGAGTACTGATGCTGGGGATGCGAAGCAGATCTTTCAACTCGGTCAAAAACCGCTGCTGATTGCCGCGGGCATAATTCACTGCCGGGGAAGCCATAAGCTGTGTAGCCTTTCTCGCGAGGGACCGCGATCCGTCTATCCAAGCGCGGAACGCCTAAGTATACCCCGACTCAGAAACATGGGGCTGCTGCAGAATCGAACCCAGCCGCGAAGCGGCGCAAGAATGCAGCCCACGGC
>DATHJP010000640.1:0-2279 GCA_035489695.1 Terriglobales bacterium | reverse complement strand
GTAATCAGGCGTGGCTGTTGAAAAACTCGATATTTCAGAAATCGGGGGAAATTTGGGGGATAGAAAATGTCTACCCGAGCAGAGAGAGTCGTTTGTAGGGCATCCTGACGCGTTCTGATTTCTGCGGATTTCTGTGAAGTGAGTTTTTCAACACCCACGCCTGGTTACAACAGCAAGCTGTCGCCATCCCCTTTGCAAGGCTCGAAGAACTCCGTTTTGCCCAGCGCGCGTTATCTCTGGTTCTTTCTCTGCCAGCGCATCAGGAGCCCAAAGCTTGCGTGCCTCTCCAATGGGCACATTATCCGCTTCGCTCTCCGTCAGGATGATGAGCCGTTCGACATGTGTTAGTATGCGCGGGTTTTGAAAGGAGCCTCCATGAAGCACATCAACTTGTTGGTTGGGGTCACATTAGCAGTGGGCGTGGTGCTGGGCTTGCTGGGTAGCCGGATGTTGAGCGCCCAGGACAATTTGAAAAGCGGCACGGTTCTGCAGCGAACGGAACTGAAGGCCGCGCCGGGATGGGAAGCGATCCTGGTGCAGCGTATCCTACCGCCGGGTGCGGAGAGCGGCAAGCATACGCAATCGGGCAACGAGATCGTGTATATCCAGGACGGCTCGGTGATCTTTGAGGCGCAGGGCAAGCCCGCTGTGACCCTGAAGCCCGGCGAGGCGTTCACCACTGTCGCCGGCGAAGTGCACAACGTGAAGAATGCCAGCAGCAGCGCTCCTGCGACGGCGATGGCCTTCTATGTTGCCAAGAAGGGCGCTCGTCTCGAGGATCTCTCGGTTCCGGCGAAATAAGAATCGCAGGCGACGGCCCGGTGAGGAGATAGTCCGTTCCGAAGGATATGTGCGCCAGCTTTACGAAACGGATCGAGATCGGAGGGGGATGTTCCAAGCACGAGTGAACTGGTGCTCTTCCCGGTAGCGATTCCTGCTTCGGGCGAGAGTGACTTTTGTGAATTCCGTTTTAGAACCTTCGAACGTTCCAGGTGGAAGTCAAAACCCACATGAAGGACAAGCGCGGTGAGTTGTGGCCGACGTGCAGCTCAAGTCCCCGCCGACACCTCCCTAGATCGCGGCATTCTAGCGACCAAGTCTTGAGCGTCCGAGCCGACGCATACAATTTGGATTCAATCCTTTGTCCAATGTACCCCCAAAATGAGTAATTGTTGGTGTGCTGTCACAGGCCGAGTTGGCGGAGTGTTACCTCGGTAATTCTCTACCTCTCAGCAAATGCAGGTATGTTTACGGCAGAACAGATCCTACAAGGAAAGCGATGAAAGCTGCTCTGGCGAAGAAGCCGCTCATTCGTATCGCCGTGGTGGGGACCGACCCTCTGCAGTTCGTGGGCTTCCGGGCTGCGTTCCACTCGGAACGGGATTTTGAGCTGATTTCCTCTTCACTACTTGACGTCGGAATGCAGCAGAACATTGATCTGGTGTTGCTGAGTAACCGCTCCAGCCAGAACCTGTCCGATGTAATGGCCACCCTGAAAGCAACCCGCCCAAACTTGCGCATTATCGTAATCGGCTCTGGCATGGAAGATGAAACCCTTCTCAAGGCCATCGCTTTCGGGGCCATGGGCTACGTGGACTTAGCTGCCTCGCCCGCTGATTTCGTGCATGCGATACGGGTCGTCAGCCTAGGCTCGGTCTGGGCTCCGCGCCGGGTCCTTTCCGTATTCATCGAACGCGTGAGCCAATCGCCCGGGCGCTTCTTTCCTGCCGGTCGGACGGCCTTTACCGCCCGCGAGAAAGAGGTTTTGGAGTTGCTTGTGGGAGGGCGATCGAACAAGGAAATTGGCGCCGCACTAGGCATCGAAGAGCGCACGGTGAAAGCCCACATTGCCAAGCTGATGCGCAAGAATGGTGTACACAATCGCCTTGCGCTTTCGGTACATGCCGTTACGCATTCGCTAGTTTCGTCCTCGTCAAATCCAAACTGACTTGCAGTCGACACGCCTGGTTATTGGTGTAACATCGCCATTACACCAACTAAGGCCGAGCCGGGGTTCTAGCGTAATCGCGTGCTTACGTCAAGAATCATCTTGAAACCAAGGTTGTCCGGTACAGCGCCGCAGCGGCTTGCACCTAATCCATCCGCGCCCCGAATCGCGACATGTTGTTGCCACGAATTGCGTCGAAAATTGTGCTGTGCGCATCAGAAAACCATCTGCCCGATTGGTGCTGGCGTATGGAGGAGTTGATGCCCGAAGCTAATTTGATTCCACCCCGCGTTAACGGAGTTCTAGAAACATCTTTGTATGTTGAGAGCGC
>DATHJP010000639.1:0-6875 GCA_035489695.1 Terriglobales bacterium | reverse complement strand
CAGGGTTAGAACGCGATCATTCCGTAGGTGCATAGTATCCCGTCTTGGCATAGACACGCAGGGGCGGCAAACCCTTGGGCGGAATCAGCTTCACTTTTATTTTACGCCATTTGCCGTCGTGCCCTGGGTTCTTTGGACGGTATCCGAGCACATATTGGTTGCGTAGCTCAATACCGATTTTTGTAGCTACGTCTGCCAAGTCATTGGGATTATCGATGGTAAAGCTACGGCCACCAGTCAGTTCCGCGACTTCGCTAAGCAAAGCTGGCCCCAGGCGTTCTTCGGCGGTAGGAAAATATTTATCGTAAATGCCGATGGCATAAACCAATACATCGGCTTCCTTCACCAAAGACTTAATCTCGCCCTCGGTATAACGGCTGTGATTGTCGCCGCCGTCGGAGATGATTAAAAGCGACTTCTTCGTATACTTCGCTTGACGCATCTTGCTCACGCCAAGGTAAATGGCGTCGAGCAAAGCTGTGCGTCCCTTGGGAATTGTGTAGACCAGCTTGCCCTGGATATCTTCGACTGACTGGGTGAAGTCGGAAATCTCTTCCGGCTTGTCAGAGAAGGTGATCATGAAAAACTCATCTTGCGGATTGGCGGTTTTGAAGAACTCCATCACCGCCTCGCGAGCGCGCTCGATTTTGCTGCTCATGCTGCCGCTCATGTCGAAGATGACGCCCAAGGAAACGGGGGCATCCTCGCTGGAAAAGTGCCGGATTTCTTGTGCTTCCTTGCCTTCGAAGAGGCTGAAGTTGTCTTTGTCCAATCCAGTCACCAGCCGATTCATGGGATCGGTAATGGTTACCGGTACCAGGACGAGATCAACGTCCACTTTAAGGGGCTTGGTGTGAGTCTTCAGGGCGGGATCAATGATCTCGCTGGCTTTGGGCTGTACGGGCACTACGCGCGGGCTGATGTGGACATCATCGCCAGTAGTCTGTGCCCAGGCCAAGGGTGAGATTCCAACGCTGACAGCGGTCAGAAGACTGAAAATGCCGACCGCAACGAGAAGCTGCCGATGGGCAGGCAACATCTTACTTCGCAGGGTCCAGGAAGGGGCCGTGTGGGGAATCCGTTCTTCGAACAGCGGGCGAGATGCCCCGGGCCCACGGTAGCGGGCCATAACTTACCTCATTGATGCAGATGGTACCACAGCCCACAAAGGGCGGCGGGACTCTTTTCCTGCAGCTTACGATGGCACGGCTCGCTCAAGAGTTTGCTCGTGCTCCGGTTAATGAGTAGCAGTTGATGCTCCAAAGCCGCAAAAAGTTACTGTTACAATTTCAAGCCTCCAGCTATGGCTCATATCGAAGCGTTTCGCGCTCTGCGCTATGACCCGACACGGGTTTCCCTGGCGCAGGTAATCACGCAGCCGTACGACAAGATTACTGTCGAGATGCAAGAAGGTTACTATCGGGCCAGTCCGCATAATCTGGTGAGAATTATCCTGGGAAAACGTGAAGCTGCGGACCATCCAGGAGAAAGCATTTACACACGTGCTGCAGCGTTTTTCGGCGACTGGCGGCGCCAGGGCATTTTTCTGCAGGACGCTTCACCATCGCTGTACCTTTCCGTGCAGCGGTTTTCGCTTCCGGGCAGCGCGGTGAATCTGGAGCGGCGCGGGTTCATCGGGCTGGGACGAATCGAAGACTACTCGGCTGGGGTGGTTTACCGTCATGAACAGACTCTGGCCAAACCCAAGGCCGACCGGCTGGAGCTGCTGAGAGCTACGCGAGCTCACTTTGGACAGCTCTTTATGCTATACAGCGATCCGGCGCGCGAAATCGAGGGCGTTCTGGCACCCAGCGGTCCGCCGGACATGGAAATCCGCGACGAATATGGGGTGGTGCACCAGGTCTGGAAGATTGCCGATCCGGGGGTAATCGAGCTCGTCCGGGGCAAGATGCGTGACAAGAAGCTGATCATTGCGGACGGGCATCATCGCTATGAGACTGCGCTGACTTATCGTAATGAACGGCACGCCATGGCGGCGTCGAGTCCTTCGGGCGGAGTTCCTCGCGAGCGCTCCGCGGAGGATAGCTTGGTCCGGTCCGCCAGTCCAAGTCTTGCCCCTTACGATCTAGTAATGATGACCTTCATTAATATGGATGCACCGGGACTGGTCATCCTGCCCACGCACCGGCTGGTGCATAGCCTGGCTTCGCTCTCTTCGGAAGCGCTACAGCAGGGCGCGCGCGATTATTTCAGAGTACAGGAGCTGGATTCGTCACTCGATGCAGTTCGAGCCCAGGAAATCCTGCGCGACGCTGGGCGTTCTGGAACGGCCCTGTTGGCGGTCACTGCGGATCGTGTTTTTCGTTTGGATAAGCCGAAGGCGACGGATTCGGACATCTTCGCGGGCCTCTCGCAGCGGCAGCAGGCGCTCGACGTGGCGCAGTTGCATCGCGGCCTTCTCGAGAAAGTCTTGGGAATCTCCGAGGAAGCGATTCACAACCAGCAGAATGTTCGTTATTTCCGCGATGCCGGCGAAGCCATGGTCCAAGTGCAAAGTGGTAAAGCTAATGTTGCGTTTCTGATGAATCCAGTTCGTATGGAGCAGGTGCGCGACATCGCATTCTCCGGGGAGGTGTTGCCTCAGAAGTCCACTGATTTCTATCCCAAGTTGCTCAGCGGCTTTACTATTTATGCGCTGGAATAGTAATTCCAAGAACAAGGCGATAACCACGAAGGACACAAAGGAACACGAAGGAAAACCTGCGGAGAGACTTACGAGGCCAATCGGCAGTGTGCGCGCCGGATTCTTAGTGATTCTGATTACGGCGCTTGTTCTGTGCGCTTCCCTTCTTCTTTCCGCTCCATCGGAGCAAAAACGCGTCTCGATTTATTCGACGGCGGCCAACTACACTCTTTCCGTGATGGACCGCGATCACAGGGATTATGTGAGCTTGCTCGAAGTGCTCGAGCCACTGGGGAAGGTCACTATCAAGAACGACGGCTCGCGATGGAAGTTCCGCTATAACAATGTCGACGCTGAATTCAACGCAGGCAAGACTCGTGCCCGTATTCAAGGCCATGATGTCGATCTGCCGGGCATTTTTCTTCTGGAGAACGGTCGTGGATTGGTGCCGCTCGATTCTCTCACTACCTTGTTACCGCGTTTTCTCGGCGGCCCGGTTACTTTTAACGTGACGGCGCGACGTCTGTTCATCGGCAATGTCAGCGTCCACTTCACGGCAACGGTGAACAAGGCAAATCCTCCCACGCTGGTCATGGAGTTCAGCTCGCCAGTGAACCCTATGATTGCGACTGAGCCGGGAAAGTTGCGCATGGTATTTACGCACGAGCCGATCGTTCCGCCGGGATCGCAAACCCTTACCTTCGACAGCAAAACGATTCCTTCCGCCAGCTACCAGGAAGACAATGGAGCGGTTGAGATCACAGTCAATGGCAGCGAGCCCCTGTTTGCCAGCTTCAGCAATGATGGACGCACCATCACGGTTACGGCTGCCCCGCAGACTGCAGCTCAAGTGGCGGCTCGGACTCCTCAACCGCAACTGAATCTGCCGGCAATAACTTCGCCAGTGCAACCTGGACCTTATATCCCAAGCGTCAGCAGCGGCGGGGCACCAACCTACTTCGCGGTCGTGGACGCCAGTCACGGAGGCGAAGAACGTGGGGCGGCGCTCAGCGATCAACTCTCTGAGAAAGACGTTACATTGGCCTTCGCGCGGAAGTTGCGGCAGGAACTCGAAAGTCGCGGCGTCAGCACTCTCTTGCTCCGGGACGGCGATGTCACTCTTAGTCTCGACCAGCGGGCGAACCTCGCTAACAGCTCGCATCCCGCGATCTACATTTGCATACATGCGGCTTCGCGGGGGACGGGGGTTCGCCTTTACGGTGCATTGCTCCCTCCCGGTGGCGAGAACCATGGGTCGTTCCTTGACTGGGATACGGCACAGTCTGGGTTTGCTGCCGCAAGTCAAACCGTCGAAACCAGTCTGATTGCGGAGTTGCAGAAGAAACAGATTCCGGTTCGTGCTTTGATCGCGCCGTTGCGGCCCTTGAACAACGTCACCGCGGCGGCTGTGGCGATTGAGATAACTCCCCCTGAGAATGGGATTTCCGAACTCAACTCGCCGGGATATCAGCAACTGATTTCGGAAACAATTGCAACCGGCATGGTGGCCGCGCGCGAGAAACTCGAGGCGCCGCGATGATTCCCCGGCACCTGGTGATTGGCACGGCCGCGATGCTCGCCATCGCGCTCGGGATGAGCGTTTACCTGTGGCGAATGCGCGGGCGCGTGCCGCATGTGGAACCCGCGGCTTATTCTGGACCCATCGCTCCCCCGGTATCCGGTCCGACAGAACAAGTCACTCTTTACGTCGCCGACGACGAGTCGGGCATTTTGCGTGCGCAAGCGGCTCGGATTCCCTTGCCTGCCGGCCGACAGGAGCGGGCCCAGGAATTGCTGCGGGCTTTGCTTGGGCTGTACCTGGATAAGCTCTCACCGCATCCTTTGGCCGCGAGCGCCGAAGTGCGCGATGTATATCTGGTGGATCCCGGATTGGCCGTTATTGATATGAATGCCGCGTTTGCCGACGATCACCGCTCAGGAATTCTGGTTGAAGAACTCACCGTAGCCTCCCTGGTTCAGACCTTGTCCGCCAACATTCCAGGAATTACTCGGGTAAAGATTCTGGTGGATGGTAAACAACGCGAGACGCTGGCTGGTCATGCGGATTTGTCAGGATTCTTTGATGTGTCGGCAGTAAACCAAATGGTGGCGCAAATGCAGAGCGCGCAATGAAGAAGAATCGGGCCTGGAAAATCTTTGCTCTCGCGCTCACGGTCAAGCTGTCAATACTGGCCTATTTCCTCCACGTCAGACCCGGACTAACCAACTGGGGCATTAACGAAGCCGGGATGATTGCCCGCTCCCTGGTCCTGAACCACAGCTACGGCGGCGCCTTTCACGATGCTCCGGGACCTACGGCCTGGCTCGCGCCTGCCTACCCTTCGGTGGTAGCCGCTGTCTTTACAATTTTCGGGATCCAATCTCACGCTGCGGCGCTTTTGCTCCTGATTTTGAATTGCTTCTTGTCCGCGCTAACCGCTGTGGTTGTCATGAAGATTGGAACCAGGTGCTTCAGCGCAACGGTCGGTTTACTCAGCGCAATTCTTTGGGCTGTCTCGCCAACGAGCGCAGTCACTGAGCTGATCTTGTGGGACAGTTGTCTGGCCGCGCTCTCTCTTTCTCTGGCAATCTGGATCACGGCGAAGCTGGAACCGCAATCGAGGGTCCGGGATTATTGGTATGCGGGCGCGACATGGGGTTGCGCCGGACTGGTCAGTCCGGTACTCCTTACACCATTTCTTCCCATTCTGTTGGTGCTTTACGTCCGAGACAGGAAAGCGAAACAAGTACTCATCCTTGCCTTAGCAATGGCACTTGTCATCACACCTTGGACGCTGCGAAACTTCGCGGTATTGCATACGCTGATGCCGATTCGAAGCAACGGTTGGGCTGAAATCTACTTTGGCAATGTCAGCTTTGAGCTTCATCCGAGCGGACCGAGTATGCAGTATCAAACCACGGGCGAGCTGGCTTTCGTGGAGAAATCCAAGAGTGATGTGCTTCGGTATGTCGCGGCACATCCGACGGAATTCTTGGAGCTGACCGGGCGCCGGGCTTTTAACTTTTGGGTATTACCAGAGGGCGCTCTCGGATTGTCCTTTATTCTCGGGTTGTTGTCGTTTTTCGGTGCGTTTCACGCGACCAGAAAGTCGGATAAGGGCTCCGTTCTGATGCTGGTTCTGATTTTCTATCCGATGATCTACTACGTTTCTTATGTCTTCTCTCGTTACCGGCACCCGATCGAGCCGGTCATCTACGTGCTGGCGGCTTATGGCGTGATGATTATCGCCAACAGTGTTGCCGCAATGCGCATTATCGATGCCTTGAGACCGTCGAACAAAGACATTTCGGATACCGTGGAAGAGCGGCGCTTTAGCGCCGCGTCAGACGGCTCTTGATCTGGGCTTTAGCCCTAGTGGAAGTTGTTCAGGTCCTGCTCCATTCCGAGGAGCGACCACTAGTGCTAAAGCCCATCTTCTTTCCCTCGTAACGCGGCCCTGGAAGGGCCGCTCTTCCACGGCAGCGCAAATGCCGGGGATGCGTTCCGCGCTTCACTATCCGAAAAGTCTGCTTCACTGCTTTTTGAGATTGCCGTCCCTCCTGCGTTTTTAATATCACTGTTAGAATCGTGAGCTATGCATTTCCGCTCTGACAATCGCGCTCCGGACCAATTACGTCCCGTCAACATCCTTCCCGATTACATCAGCACGGCAGAGGGATCGGTTCTGATTGAAGTGGGGAATACACGCGTCATCTGTACAGCGTCGGTGGAAGAGACGGTGCCCCAGTTCTTACGCAACAGCGGGAAAGGCTGGATCAGCGGGGAGTACAGCATGTTGCCGCGTTCGACGCTGACTCGTACGCCGCGGGAATCCAGCCGCGGGCGGGTAAGTGGGCGGACCCACGAAATCCAGCGACTGATTGGGCGTTCGCTGCGCGGAGTCACCGATCTGGAACGCCTGGGCGAACGCACAATTCTGATTGACTGCGACGTTATTCAAGCGGACGGGGGAACGCGCACGGCTTCCATCACCGGCGCATTTGTCGCTCTTGGATTGGCCCTGGAAAAATTAGTGGAGGCGGGAACGCTGACTTCCGTTCCTCTGCGTGATTTTGTTGCAGCCATCAGTGTGGGCATTGTGGATGGCGAAATTCTGCTTGATCTCAACTATGAAGAAGATTCTCGCGCCGATGTGGACATGAACCTGGTTATGACCGCGGGATATAAGGTGGTCGAGCTACAAGCCACCGCAGAGCGTCAAGTCTTCGA
>DATHJP010000638.1:0-3923 GCA_035489695.1 Terriglobales bacterium | reverse complement strand
CCCGCGTCTCCACGAGCACATAGCGAATTCCCCACTGCTTGAGATAGTTTTCCAGAGACTGGAGATCCGCGCCGGCGGGAAAATGCAGCCCCGGGCTAATCAGACCGGACAGGGAAACCACAAACAAGCGGTTCCGGTTGAAATCCAGATGGAATGGCGCTACGATCCAGACCAGTGCGGTCGTCCCGGGTTCCATTCGGTTCTGGATCGACTGGAAGTACAATGCCTGATTCCGAGAAACCGCGTGCATGCTGAGCTCTATGTCGCCTCGGCTCACTGGATAAGCCAAAATTGCCCTCTGCTCAACCGCGCGCCCGACCCGTGACAAGAAAGTCGCTCCAAAAATCAGAATCACAATTCCCATTAATACCGACATTTGGAGCGCCACTCGGCGAACGTCTGGAAAAGGCGGAGCACGAACGAGGCGGACGTAACTGACACAAATGATCGCTGTGCATCCAATCAACACCGGGCACGAATAGCGAATCGCCGTGGCCGCAGCGAACAAATGAGCATCTAGCAGATAGACCATCGGTACTGCGAATCCAACGGCAATAAGTGAACCCAGGCCGGTTGCCTGCGGACAAGACGGTCGGCGTAACGATCTGAAAAGGCTCATCAACCCGATTCCAAAGCAGATGCCTGCCAAGAAGTGAAAGCTGAACGGGTTGTCGCCATTGAACAGTCGATTGGTTGTGAACAGATTGGCTATGTCGTGAGCTGCCATGGAGGGGTATCTTGCCGCCAGCGTTGCGTTCTCGCTAAACGCCAGCCCGAGTCGTCGCGCTTGCTCGAGCGTCGGCACGTGGGCTAACGCCCAGGGAAGGGTGATCGCCACCGTCACTAGTCCCGCAACAACCGCCGATGTAAACAAACTCCGACGATCCGCCGTTCTGGCGATACCCAGTGCGTAAAGGATAACCAAATAAAGGGCGGCAAAGAAAGCCACGGTCAGCTTGAGTGACACGAGCGTCGCGGCGATCAGCGCCACGGTCATTTCCGGCCGAAACCCTCGCTTCACCCGGCCCGTCCCCCAACTTCTTTCCAGAAACGCGCCGCAGATCACAAGTGCCCCGATGAAAAGAGCACTGGAGTAGAGGGGTGAAATATTCACGCATTGAGGATTGATGGTCGCCACAGAACCGACCGCCAAAACGCTGACGAACCACGGCAGCCGCCAGCGTAGTGACACTTCCGCCACCAGCAACAGACAGAGCACAAAGCAAATCACCGCGTCGAAGGCGTTGAGCAAACGAATGTCCGATCCGGAGAGGAAAAAACCGTGGAAAAACGATTGACTGCCGAAACTGTCGAGGCCGCTCATGTCAAAGGCATTTCCACCCACCGACCCGGTTTGCGTCATGCGAACCGCCCTGGGCACATAGGTGTGAAAGTCATCCGCGATGTCGAACACCGTGGTTGGCACGAGCGTCAGGCAGGCGGTGGCTCCGGCAACGAAAACCAGTCCCAAAGGAAGAAGTGGATTTGCCAGGCTGGCGAGTCCTTGGCCACCGTTTGCTCCACGCCGAAAACAAGCGCGCCAGGGCCGCCTTTTATACAAATCTACACCCCCCAGCGCGGCGCCAGTCAGCAATAACAGCAAAAGCACGGGCGACCTTGCCCAACTCAACAGGTTGAGCAGGCCGCCGATCGCGTTCAGCGCCGCAAGCCCAACAAGAGCCGTGAGAGAGTAATACCGGAACACTCTGGCATCGCAGAAAGCGCGGCACAACCGGCCCCAGCCATAAGCCGAAAGTAGAAATAGCGACACTAGCGCCTCTGGGAAACCTGGCAGATCCATGCTTTGACTCTCCCCGCTCACGCGACCTATGGCAAACTTTCGAAAGCTTGCTCGGACAACCATGTTTCAATCAAGCTGAAAAGTGGCCGCTGACTTGTATCGACCATCCTGTGCTCGGGTTGGCTCGCGAGGAAAGCCTTCATGGCTCAGCAATCTGTTCACAATTCGTCAAAAACCCAAGCCAAAACTACGAAACGGACCAGCCATTCCCCGTGCGATGCTCATGTTGCTGCGGGATAAATCCCGCGCCCCCGCCGCGATCCTCGTTGGGGCGCTAAACACGCACGAAGCCCACGGCAACACGGGAAGCCCCTCACGACGGGAGGAGAAATCCTCCGACCAGCAACCCGCGAGGGCCAGGCTGGGTCGTGAAGGGTGACGGAGAGGTTCGCAGCAGCGACGAAGCCGGGTAATACCGGTGGAGCCAAGGGACCTCAGTTCAAGGCGATGGACGAAGAAAGGAAAGCCCGGAGATTGGCGCAAGCCTATCAACTCCAAAGAGCGCTTGGAACCTTCAGAAGCCATCACCGGCGAGGAGCCGGTTGCCTTGTCCGGAAGCCGGGTGCGGGAAAACCGCCGGTCCGGTTTGACGAGCGGGATGTGGAAACGGAAGTCTCACAGACTCACCGCGCCACATCTCGACTCCACACCCACGGACAGGATGCGTTGGCGCGACTCCGTCGCGTAGCGACGGTTGAATGAGGCGAACCGGCAGAGTATTCAATCGTCGCTCCGCGACGTTCGTCATTTCGGGGATGGCAACCGCGTGCTGAAGCCAGGCTGAAGCCGGCTAAAGCCCGCGCTCATCTGCGGGCCACGACGACTGTGGAAAGCCCGATCATCGGAAGGAGCCGATCCAGCCGTCGGAAGATCGGGGTCAGGGTGTTGCAGAGTTTGAGTTCAGTCTCCATAAGAGTAAACAAATCACGAGGCAAAAGGCGGATATTACCATTCCGCAGTGGAATCTGCGGTCACGATAAGTCAGGGCAACCTCGTGAGTTCCTGCCGGCACTTCAACGGCTTGAAAACCATAGTTGGCTCGCCAAACGGGGACCGTATTTCCGTCAACCACCGCTTTCCAGCACGGGTAATAGGATTGCGCAATCACCGCCAGGCTGGGCCTATCCGCCTCCAACCTAATCTCGACACGGTGCGGCCAAAAGCGAGCATTCAGGACGCTCGCTCGGGTAGATCTATCGATTTGCAATATGTTCCTCAAGCTCTCGGGCAGGCAAACAATTTCGCGGGGATTGAAGTTGGTGGCGGTAATAATCCGGAACGCGGCTTCTTCAGATGGAAACACCGGCATCTGTCCCGCGCTCACCCAGGTCATGTAATTTGGTCTTGGCTCCCATACCACAGCGTTCGTCGGCGAAGTAGTGAACGAAGTTCCCAGGAAGTCCCATATTGGATAGCGAGGATTTACATTCTTCCATCGAGATTGAATAACCTCCTGTGGTTTCTGGAGGTACAGGCTGTAGAAACCGTCCACTTTGGGAATGTTTTCCACGAGGTTGCAGTTTTCCATTAGGCCGAGTCGCTGGGCAGCATAAATGTCAAGGAGACTCACGCCTGCCTCTTGAAAGGGGACAAAGGCGTCTTTGGTAGTCAACATGGCACGGGAAATCCCGAGGTGTGGACGGGGGGAGAGTGCGACCAGACCGGGTTTAAAGGCATTGAGTGGCAGCGTCGGATTCTGCCGCGGAGCATGCGTAAGTACATCACCGGCGACGAGGCTCAACATGGCAACGCCGAGCAAGGGACCGAGTCGTGCATTATCCCTCAGCTTCGGCAAAAGGCAGGTGCTTCCCATGATCAGCAGAAGGAAAACAGCGCGGCCCGTTCCGTTTTTCAGGACGTCCGACCAGGCACCATGCAATTCAACGGACGCCGGGTAGTAGTAGTCGAAGTAGAGAATTCCGGCTATGAGGATCAGGAACGCCACAGTCAGTGTGAGCCCGGGGCGCCAAAAGTCGCGCCATTTGTCCCATCCGCATTGGGTGATGGAATTAACCGCATGGGCAGCCAGCACCGGGACGCAAAATGTTGTCAACAAATGAAATTTGACCGGATAGCGCATAAAGCTCAACTGCGGCACAAGATATCGGAGCCAAGTGTAAAG
>DATHJP010000637.1:0-4036 GCA_035489695.1 Terriglobales bacterium | reverse complement strand
CTTCGCACATCGCACGCTACCTGGCTCAAGCTGGCCGGTGCAGATGTGAAGGACGCGCAAGCACAGATGCGGCACTCTCGGGCGAGCACTACACTCGACGTGTATCAACAATTCGTTCCTGAATCACAGCGAAAGGTTGTGGATCGTCTCAGCCAATTGGCGGACGTTCCAATTACGTTCCAATAAACGTGCGGGAAACGGTGAAAGAAATGATGGGAAAGGGAATTGACTCAAGAGGATATGGATGGCAGACTACAGCCCTGAAAAGGCTGGCGTCGGCGGTTCAACTCCGTCCCTGGCCACCATATTTTCGATCACTTCTCTACGTAAAAAGGCAGAAATGCACCGCACCTCATATTCACTCCTCGTCATGCTCGTCATAGTGCTTGGCACCTCGGTTGTATTGGGTCAAGCCCCCGCAAAGCCCGCTAGCGGAGAATCCACCAAAACCGAAGACTTCGGCACCGCTATGAAGAAAATCCGTGACACCTGGGTGCAGGAGTTCAACGCCGGGCATGCCGACAAAGTCGCGGCCTTGTACGCTCAGGAGGCGGTGTTGATGCGCAGGAACGGCTCAGTGCACAACCGTGACTCCATTCAGGCCGAGTTGCAGCGCTCCATCACTAATAAGGCGAACAACTACACCGTCCACAGCCTGCACGTGGAACGCTCCGGAGACCTTGGCTACGACACGGGAATATACAACGAAAATGTCGCTCATCATGTTGCCGAGGGCAATTACCTTATCGTCGTCAAAAGAATAGAAGGACAGTGGAAGATTGTGGCGCATGCCGCAGTCCCCAATCCCCGACTGAAGTAGCAAGTGTTTGATGACGACCGATCCTAGGCTCTGGGCTCCGCGCTTAAGTTTGGCAACTCCAGTAGCTCGTGAATGGTTTCGACAATGTTATCCACAAGCGAACCTTTAACGATATGGACATCGACATATGCCAGCTCTCCAGCCGGCAGATGCGCTCGCCTGGAAAAGAGAATGACTCGAGCTGCCGGTTCAACGCCTCTGATCTCGTGGGCAAGTTGCCCACCTGTCATATCCGGTAGGTCGTAGTCAACGATCACCACGTCGAACTGCTCTGTCGCGATCAGTTCGAGGGCGTCGAGAGCGCGCCTCGCAGTGGTGACGTGGAACCCTCGATACTCCAGCACCGCAGCCAGGAAAATTCGTTGGTCAGCCTCATCGTCGATATACAAGATGGTCGGGGAATAGTTACTCATGTCGTCCTCCGGGAGTCACCCAGCCAGCCCGCTGACATCCGAATAAATTTCATACATAGTGAGAGAGATGCAAGCAAAACGAAATTGTGCGTAGAGAATGGTCTCAGTTGGGTAAAGATTTGTTGACTGTGACCATCAGATCAGGTCAAACGGCTGCGGTGGTTATGGAGGGGTATCAGGTTACAAAACTTTGCTTTCTTTTACGGATTCTTTACCTCGGACGGGTTTCCAGAGGGCTACCATCAATCACGGAACTTCCAACATGAATCGATTGATATGGCTGGTCTGTGGGATTGTCCTCCTAATGAACCCGCACATCCTGCTAGCGCAGCGTCGGGGAGGGCACGGCGGGGGAACGGGGCGCGCTCCGGCTGGGGGATCCGGCACCGACGATTTGAAGGACTTCAAGCGAGCAATGGCCCTCCAAGCCAGCCCAGACCAGGTGGTCCAGTTTCAGCGGCTGAACGAGAGCACTCAGGTTGCCCGAAAAAGCGCGCAAGATCTTTTGAAGCTTGCCGAGAACCCAAGCAAGACTGATTTATTCCGCCCCACTAGTGTCCTAGCCAGCGCGCTGGACGAAGCCCAGACCGACAACCAGAAGTTCTTGCAGACTTTTTCGACCGTGCAGAAGTCGGGACTAAAGGAGATCACCAAGAAGCTCGGCAAGGCTAATTCCGATGTCACCAAGGGGAGCAAGGCTCTTACACGGGACCTGGAACGCCCACCGATCGGCGGCCAACGGATTTCCGGGGTCGCAGAAAAACTTGATAAGGCACTCGGGGATCTCCAAGCCCGGCAACTTGCGATTGCAAAAGAGATGGGGATTCAGAGCGAGGGAAGCTCCCCATGACTGGAGCGTGGACCAGACAACGAGAAGTTGGCCATTTTATGGCGGTTCGCGCGCAATGGCCACAGATTCTGCCGAAGCACTCTTTTCCACCTCAGTTATTCTCGCACTGGCTCATCTCGTGTCAGATTCTGGCACTGGTCGGTTTGCTGTTTGCTAATCGGGCTGCTCATGGCCAGGATCCGAGGCCTACGACCACGCTATCTGTCGACGTCAAAGTGGTCACTCTGCCGGTCACTGTCCGCGACAAGCATGGTCAGATCGTTCGCAATCTGACCAAAGACGATTTCCTCCTCCAGGAAGATGGTCGCCCTCAGACGATTCGCTATTTTGCGCAGGAAGCCAACCTTCCCCTCACGCTCGGACTGCTTGTCGACACCAGCATGAGTCAGCGGAATGTTCTGGATCAGGAGCGAACGGCCAGCGAGAGTTTCCTGAATCAAATGCTGACTGCCGCCAAAGACCAGGCATTCATCATTCATTTTGACCGTGAAGTGGAGTTGCTCCAGGATCTCACTTCCTCGCGTGACAAATTGCAGACCGCTCTTGCATCGCTGCAAACGCCCGGGTCCGATCGCGACAGCGGAGGTGGCGGCGGATCGTCGCCGGATCCTTCCTCCGGCCGTTCGCAGCGGATGCACGGCGGCGGCGGCACTCTGCTTTACGATGCCGTTTTCCTGGCCTCCGACGAACTGATGAAGAAGCAGCATGGTCGCAAAGCGCTTATTATTCTTTCTGACGGAGTTGACAGAGGAAGCAAGGAATCCCTGCAAAGCGCCATTGAGGCCGCCCAACGCGCCGACACCGTGGTCTATACCATCTTGTTTGCTGATGACCATCAAGGAGAGCGCGGCGGCTTCGGCCGATCCGGTGGCGGGCGGACGGGCGGAGGTTGGCCCGGTGGCGGAGGCTGGCCGGGTGGCGGAGGCTCCGGAGGTGGAGGTCACAGGGGCGGTGGTCAGCGTTCTCCTCAAGAGGCTCGGCCTGATGGGAAGAAAATTCTCGAGCAAATTTCTAGAGAGACAGGTGGCCGTCTCTACGAAGTCTCCAAGAAGGAAACGGTGAGCCAAATCTATTCGAGTATTGCAGAGGAACTGCGCACGCAGTACAGCCTGGGCTACACACCCGACAAAGCCAACGATGCCGCTGGCTACCACAAGATCAGCCTAACGGCCAAGGAAAAGAACCTGACCGTGCAAACTCGAGATGGCTATTATGCCGAGCGGTGACTTGCCCTTCCCGTTGCCGCGCTAGCACGCAAATGGATCGGAATCGTCGGCGGTTCAACTCCGTGTGTCCTGAAGCAAATGCCGCGAATATGACTGCTAGCTTCAATCGGCATTACACTAGATCTCCAGTTTTATATCTCCTTGGGGCATATGAGAAGCCACCTCATTTCAATCGCGATTGTTGTGGTTGCAACTCTTTCCGCAGCACAATCGCAGCGCCCGCTCAACCTGATGCCTATTCCGTCCACAGTGCAACCTGGAACAGGCGCACTGGCGATTAATCAATCCTTCTCCGTCACGATCGCGGGCTTTCAGGATTCGAGATTGAAACGCGGCGTACAGAGATTCATGTCGGATCTTTCCCGGCAAACCGGAATGCTGCTCAAGCAAGACCTCGCGCCATCGTCCAGCCCGACTCTACTTATCCACGCTGATCATGCCAGCGAGGAAGTGCAAAGAAGCGATGAGGATGAGTCCTATGAGCTGGTCGTCAGCGAGTCAAATGCCAAGCTCAGCGCAGCGAATCCGCTGGGCATTCTCCACGGGCTGCAAACCTTCCTTCAACTTGTGGAACCTACGGAGAATGGATTTGCCGTGCCCATCGTCACCATAAAAGATCAGCCTCGCTTCGTTTGGCGCGGCTTGCTTATCGATGTTGGTCGCCACTTCATTCCCGTGGACGTACTGAAGCGCAATATGGACGGCATGGCGGCGGTGAAGATGAACG
>DATHJP010000636.1:0-2513 GCA_035489695.1 Terriglobales bacterium | reverse complement strand
ACGCGCTTGCAGTGCCTTACTGCATGCGTTCTAGATTTCTAAATTCCAGTCTGTGTCAAAAGGGAGAAATGATGCTGCGGAATTCAATGAGCCGGCTGATCATCTGCATTTTGCTGATCCTTGGCGCTCCGAGCGTAAATGCAGGCGAGGCAGACCATAGAGATCGCAATCTGCGAGTCATGACCCGAAATATGGATTTGGGGTCCGACTTCGGGTACATCTTTGAAGTGCTGGCGACGACACCGAACGATTCGTCCGCATTGTTGCTGGCGATCACCAGAACCTACCTGGAAGTGCTTGCTAGTCACATTCCCCAACGCGCGGATGCTTTGGCGGCCGAGATACAGACAACGCAGCCTGACCTGGTAGCGCTCCAGGAGGTAAGTACTGTCAGTACGGGCCCGTTCGGTGCGCCCGCGACAACTGTGGTCGAGGATCAGCTTGACGATCTGCTCGATGCCTTGGAGCAACGCGGCCTGCACTACGCCCCGGTGACGATCAATAAGAATGCTGACGTGACGCTGCCTTCCCTCGATCCCTCGTTCCAGCACCTGGTGGAAGTGCGCTTGGTCGACTCTGATGTGGTGCTTGCACGCACCGACCTCCCCGTATCTGAATTCAAGCTGGAAAAATTGCAAAAGGGCAATTTCGCCGCCGCCCTCGTGTTGCCGATTGCTGGAGCGAACGTCACTTTCCCTGCCGGCTGGATCGCCATAGATGCGAAGCTTCGCGGAAAGACGTACCGGTTCGTCACCACACACCTGGAGACGTTTAGCCCGGTGCAGGCCGCGCAGACGAGCGAACTTCTGAGCGGTCCATTGAATACCAACCTTCCGGTCGTTCTCGCGGGCGACTTGAATTCCGATGCTCACGCGCCGAGTTTCGCCCATGGGCCAGCGTACGGCATGCTTGTCAGCGCGGGATTTCTGGATGTGTGGAACATGCTTCATCCGAACGACCCGGGGCTTACCTGGCCCTTATTCGGAGAGGATCCACCGTTGGGGCCGACGTCACTGGTTGAGAGGATTGACCTCGTTCTTGCAAAAGGCAGCGGTATTCAAGCGACGGAAATTGTGCGCACCGGAACAACAGCACCGTTTGCGTCCGATCACGTTGGATTGGTTGCGGATTTCACGCTGTTGCCGTGACGGGAAACAGCTTGATTTTGGATGGTGGCACTGAAGGCACGAACAACGCAAAACGATCCGTCACTGGATCACCTCGTCCGCGCGTAGCAGCAGTGATTGCGGAATCGTAATGCCAAGCTCGCGCGCGGTCTCAAGGTTAACGGTCAAGCCTATCTTGCTGAACGACTCCGCTGGAAGGTCTTTAGGGCTGGTTCCGGTGAGAATGCGTTGCACGAATTTTGCCGATAGGCGACCCACTTCGTAGAAACTCACGCCATACGCGACCAAGGCTCCCTGCTTGACGAGACTGCTAACCGAGAACATCGTCGGTAACTTCTTGGCTCTCGCGGCATCAATGATGTACTGAGCCTAGCTCAATACCCAGGCGCCGCGCGTGAATTTCGGCAAGGACGGCCTTACGCCGCCGATGTAATCGCCGTCGCGCCACGAATAGTTCGGCAGCGGGTGGCGCTCGATGCGCCGCTGAAATGAACCTGTAAAAAGTTCTTGCGACCGCTAACCGCACCCGCGTGCCTAGCGTCCGCGCATCGCCCTCAGGCCGTGCGTCTTGATAAGAACCGTTTGGCCTGCTCAATAAACCCTGTACCCGTCGCGCAACGTCGAGAGAAAGGGCTTCACGCTTAATTCACTCCGGAAAGCGAGTCAACTTCTTGCCATCCTTCGGAATCTCGTAGCGGGCGACATTCATCTCCATGGCCAGCAGCGTGTAATAGCCATTGATCGCCGTCAGGTCCACGACGCCCTTCTGGCCGTGGCGTTTTTCCGCGCGCTCAAAGGTGCGGTCGGAGACCCGCTTGTTCCTATGCAGCTCGCTTAAGAAATCGTAGACGATCTCCTCGTCTTCACCCATGCCGGTGGGGCGCCTGCCGTCCGCTATTGCGTCGACAATCTCGGGCTTGATGCCGACCTTGAGCGCGATCGCATGATGCACGTGCCACTCATAGTCCTGGTTCCATTCGCGCGCGGTTATCAGGATGACGAGCTCACTCAGCGTATTGCCGATCGCCGAGTTATATCTCAAGTAGTCACCCATCGCGCGCGCCTGGTTCATCACCTGCGGGCTATACAAGAGCGGATTGAATGGTCCGAACACCGGGACTTTCCGCGCCGCTTGGAATTCTTCTGCAGCTTTTTTCTGCTCGTCGGAGTACTTCTCGGGGGGAATGGTCGGAAGGCGACTTTGGGCCAATGCGGCACCTCCAATGGCCATGGCAAGCAGGAAAGCGACGGAAGTCAAAGTTTTCATCTCGGGTCCGTGAAGTAGCTGGTTGGGAATGGTCGACTCTCCGACATCGACACGTCAACCCGACAAAGGGTTGCGCCAAGCATTGAGACGAGAGAGGCGGTTGCGTTTCTGAAACGTAA
>DATHJP010000635.1:0-13469 GCA_035489695.1 Terriglobales bacterium | reverse complement strand
GGAATCCGACGCTTTGATTTCTGCCCAGCGACTTTGCGAGGTATAAGGCAGTATCAGCGAGTTCAATCACTTCTTCGGCGCAAATCGCCTCATAGGCAGATTCACACCAAGGGTAAGGAGACCATCCGATCGAGCAGGTCTTCCGAACCTTGACCCCGCCGATCAAATCGAATGGTTCTGAAGCCATGACATCCAGAATGCGGCTGCAAAAAACTGGCGTTCCCGAACGATCAGCGGAACGGCTCATAATCAGGAATTCTTCTCCGCCCCAGCGTACTAGGAGATCCGACTTGCGCATGACGGTTGAAAGACGTTGAGCAATTTTTCGCAGCAATTCGTCGCCAGCGACGTGCCCATAGTCGTCGTTAATTCTCTTAAAGAAATCGACGTCCACCATAATAAAGACCAGATCCCGCCGGTCATCCTTAGTGCTATCAGAGCCCTGGTTGCGTTGGTAGCTCCGCAGCACCAAAGTTGCATCGGCGGCAAGAGTCTCTTCCAGGTAACGGCGATTCCAGACCCCGGTAAGGGGGTCGGTGAAGGAGACCTGCTGGAGTTCAAGGTTTTTTCGTTGCAGTTCCATGCTGTGCCATCGCAACGACTGCTCCTTATTTACCAGGTCGTCCTTCAGTCGAACCATTTCCTGCAAATTTTGATGTGACGCTGCCAACAGGTGAATCAGTTCCCAGTCGAGCAATTGCTGTTTCCAGAAAACCAGGAAACCCATTACGAGCATTGCGCCTACCGTCAAAAGCAACCGATAGGTGCGAACCCGCTGCGGAGTCTGTCCGTCGAATACCACCCAAGCGATCATTAGGGGCGTGGAAAAAACCGCCAGCATCGCCAAACGCGCCGCCCAAATTCCATGCGCTGTAGTGGCGGTTTTCGTAACCTGACTTTGCTGTAATAGTCGCCCGGCGGTTAACGCTAAATATGCAAACCAAGCCATGGCAACGACGAGCGGTACATCATAGAGACTGCCCGTGTAGTAGAGATGGAGGTCAATCGCTTTACTGGCCGTGATAGAACCCACCGCGTATAGCAGAGCTGCTCCAAAACATTGTGCGTAGATTCTTCTCCAAGCGTCCGAACTGCGACGCCAGACCAGTGCCAAAGCGAAGAGGAAGACCAGGTGCTCGCCAAGGTACAACAGATTGAAGTTGTGGCCGTACAGGGTTTCGCTGGGGAAGACATACTGCCAGGGGATAACCAGAAAAAGAAAGAGATAGAGCCACCAAATCAGGAGCAACAAGAAATCGAGTGACCCGAAATGGGCGGATTGATTGCCCTGTCTTATGTGAGGCTGCACTGCAAGTGCACCCATCATGGGCACAATATGCAGGAACAGGATGATATCCCCGACAAATGGATTGGGCACGTCCTGGCGCAGGAAAATTTCGAAGTAGGTCCACAACCCCTGGGCCCATAGCCACATGCCGAAGGCCAAAGTCATTAGCGCCCAGAAGAGGCGTGCTTTACTTTCGGCCTTACGCGCGTTGGAAAAAATGAAGACAGTGCACAACAGCAGGAGAGCACATTGGGTGAGATCCCCCAAGGCTGTTAATTCAAAACCGCGTGCGAACAGCAGTGAGCCAGTTACCTGAAGGCAGACCAGCAGAACAATGGCCCCAAGCCATTTCTTCTCAGCTTCCATTGCGCGGAGATCCACCCGGTCATTGTAGGGGCGTCTCGTTCAGCGGGAGTGTTACGGAGGTAACAATGTCACGCCAATACAATCTTTCCCGCGCAGCTAGTCTGGATTTCTTTCTGTCACAATTTTCGACTCACTTTGTATTGCACCAGACAAAGCTTCAACTACTTCGTCATTTTTTGATGCTACGCCACGGCCCGAAATATTGAAGTCTCAAATTGAAGAACTCTGCTCTCCCCGCAGCTTCGCACGCGTGGACATCTCATGCCGCAAGCATGCCATCCTAAGATCGTTACTTTGGATAAAGGCGGTGGTATGAGCAAAGCATTAGTTCGATCTTTGAGTCTCTTGATAATTCTTTTTGGCACTCTGACTTTGGTCTTGGCGCAGGACGCCGACACCAAGCCAAGCCAACAAGCCCCAGACAACACCAAAATCAACCAGCGCGATCGGAGCAAGTCCGAACCTACTGCGGATCAGCAGAAGGACAATCGATCGGATCGGGAACTTGCCCGGCAGATTCGACGCGCAATTGTGAAAGACAAATCTCTTTCCACTTACGCACACAACATTAAAGTCATCGCACAGGACGGAATGGTGACACTCAAAGGGCCCGTAAACACACAAGAAGAAAAACAAGCTATTGAAGCAAAAGCTTCGGCAATCGCGGGGCAGGGCAAGATCACGAACGAAATAGAGGTGGGCAGTAAGCAGGCCAGCAAACCTTCCCCCAGTCATTATCGTTAAACATAGCAGCCACTACGGCAAAAATAAAAAGGAGATTTTAAATGGCAGGCAAAAATACAGCAGTGTTCGGAATTTATCGGGACCGCACCAGCGTGGAAAACGCGGTTGACGTCCTGCGTCGGGAAAATTTCCGCAATACGGATATTTCGGTTCTGTTTCCTGAAAACCAGGGCACAAAAGATTTTGCTCACGAGAAAAACACCAAGGCACCCGAAGGAGCCGCCACGGGCGCGGGCTCAGGAGCCGTAATCGGCGGAACATTGGGATGGCTTACAGGCATTGGCGCATTAGCGATTCCGGGCCTGGGGCCCTTCATCGCGGCTGGGCCCATCGTAGCTGCCTTGGCCGGAGTTGGTGTTGGCGGCGCTATCGGCGGCATTACGGGAGCCTTGATTGGAATGGGCATTCCGGAATACGAGGCAAAGCGGTACGAGGGTCGCGTAAAAGAAGGCGGCATTCTGCTTTCCGTGCATTGCGACGACTCCAACTGGACCAAGCGGGCAAAAGAAATTCTCGAACGCACCGGCGCTCAGGATGTCTCGTCAAGTGGCGAAGCCGGCGCTGACTTCCAGAAAACCGATAAACCCATGCCCCGCGCCAGCTGAGAAGCGATTCAGATTTTCATCAGTGGCATCATCAACCGGTTGTAAATGACAAAAGGAGGCTTAGTAATGGAGAACGAGAAACAGCAAGGCCAGCAGGGACAACAGGGCCAGCAAGGCCAAAATCGCCAAGGTGGTAATCAACAGCAAGACGACCGTCAGCGCCAAGGTGGAAACCAGCAGCAGCAGCGCCAAGGCGGTCAGCAAGACCAGCGGCGTCAGCCCGGCAGTGACGTCGATGAAGAACAAGAAAAGGACCGGAAACAAGCCTAAGCAACAGCGGACCCGAACCCCCTCGGAAAAAAGAGGGGGTCCGGCAGTTCCGCGAAAGGGGAACTTATGAGCATTTTCACGATTCTATTTATAGTGTTGCTCGTTGCCTGGCTATTAGGATGGGGTGTATTTCACGTAGCCAGCGGGCTGATCCATATCCTGCTGATTGTGGCTATAATCTCGCTGATTCTTCACTTTGTGCGCGGGGCTAGAGGTTCCGCTTAAACCTTCTCACCAGACTCAATTCTGCGCCCGAACGCTGGCGCGCAGTTCTTCCACAATTTCGTTTGCAGCTTTGCGCGCGGCTTGGTGCTGGGTTACGTCAAATGAGATAGCCCCCACGCGGGCATGTCCTCCTCCGCCATAGCGCTCGCAGATCTTAGCCAGATTCACTAGGCGGTCAGATTTCGCCCATGGATTCGACCCCACGGAAACCTTCACGCGAAGACTGCTCTTGCTTAAGCCTACGCTGTAGATTGACTCAGGATGGAGGTAGTAGGGAATAAATTTGTTGTAACCTTCCAGGTCTTGATCAGTAACGTCAAAGAAAATTGTGCTGTCTTTCGATTCGGTGCGATCTTCCAAGATCTTAATGGAAGACCGGTGACGCTCGAGCAGCGGAGGTAACAGCGGTGCAACAAACGGTTGCTCGAGAATCTGCGCCAGTGGCATGCTTGCCAGCAGCGGAATCAACCGTGGGATAAAGGTGTGGTCCTGCGAGGACTCGATCACCATGGTGAGCTTCATGGCCGGCTCTTTCATCTCTACCGCCGTTTTCGCATCGGGATACATGGCCCCGTCTATAATGTCTGTCCAATGGATGAGATCTGCCAGGGGTGCAGGATTAAAACCGAAACGCTGCTCGGTGATCATAGCAATGAAGCTTGTACAGGACTTGAAATCTGGATCGTAGAACTTGCGATTGCTCTGATCCTGCTCGAAGTGGGCCGCATCCGCCGGGGTGAGGAAAGCGCTCAGATGATGATCGAACCACCAGGTAATCTTTGGCGAACTGGAATATTTGAAATCCACGATAGCATTTTCGTCACCGTTAAAATGCTCTTCGTTAAACAGGGCGCCGGCGCGGTGCAGCAGACCTGAAAAGACAAACTCCACGTCATTGCGGATACGTTCTCGATAAAAGCGCGAGAAGACAGCAGCCGACGATGCCCCGTCAAAGCATTTGTCGTGATAGAAGACCCGGACTTTCAAAAGCGTCCTTTCGAGGCCTCGCGCGCGCGAGGGGGATTCCCGACGCGGTTCGAGAACCAAAAGTAAATAGGAATGCCATTCCCGGGAGGTTCTGTCAAGCAAACAAAAACGGCGGTCTCCCAACCGAGATCGCCGTTTCTTGTAGATGAACTATATGGCGTCGGCCTGTTTCTCCGCGATATCTCCAATCATTGGCAGTTTGAACATCTGACCCTGATTGGCTTTGAGCAAGAGAATGATCCAGAGGACGAAGCCTCCCACCCAGACGATCAAATGCAACGGCACTGTTATCAGCACCAGGAAAGGAATGACCGACAGGATGGAAAGTGCGATCCCAATAGCGATCATGGCGACGCAGAAAAAGATGCTCTGGAACGAGTGAAAGCGGATGAAGCGACTGCGGTTGTAAGGCGCCGTCACCAGAAAAATGATGGCGGGAATCGGAGTCACATAGGCCAGCATTCCGGCCACGTTGTCGGTCAATCCGCCAGTGCTGCTTTGGGCAGTTCCGGCGGACGTCGCAGCGGCACGGCCGCTGCAAGCCGGACAAGTCGTCGAACCATCGGGTATCTGAGTTCCACACGCGCTGCAAAAGGCCACGGTTCCCTCCCCGGAGATCTATTTGTCTGAGTTGTGCCGACCACCGTCACGGCAGCCCCGTACTTTCATATCGCGCGCAAGGTATCAGAATCATGGAAGCAAGGCAAACGGAATCGCAAACTGGACGCCAACTACGCTTTGCTCGCTTGCCGTTCCGCCAGGTCCCCGATCAAGGGCAATCTGAACATTTCTCCCTGGAGAGCTTTTACCAGCAGCACCAGCCAAAGGATCACACATCCGAGAAAAACGATCACGGAGATCAGGAGTAGCAGCAGATGGCCTAACAAAGGAATCAGAGACAAAATCAAAAATAACAGTTTTAGCACGAGGCCGGCGACAACCGCCGCCAGGGTCAGAAAGATTGATTGAAATGAGTGGAAACGGATAAACCGGTTCTTTTTAAACGGCGCCACCACAAGAAACACGATTGCAGGTATGAATGTGAAGTACGCCAGTGCGCCCGCGATGTTGTCACGGATTCCGCCGGTCGTCCCCAACACCGGCTGAGCGGTGTTCCAACCACAACCCGGACAGAAAGCAGTGTTGTCTGGCATCTGAATCCCGCATCGGGGACAAGAAAGCGGCACGGCTTCGCTCCTAAACTGATGTGTTGCGCCGATCGTTATCGAAAAGGCTTCACACTACTCGTCGGGCGGCGTTCTTCTTGCGGCAGTCCTCGCAAACCCCATAAACCTGGAAAGTATGACGAGTGGTGAGATAGTGGTGCTTGCGGCCGATTTCCTGCTCCAGGCGATCCACTTCGGGAGAGAAGAATTCGACCGAACTTCCACATTCGGTGCATACCATGTGATGATGGCTCCGCCGATTGTACTGATGCTCATAACGCGCGATTCCGTCATGAAACGCTACTTCACTGGCCAATCCGCATTCGGCCAGGAGCTTGAGGGTGCGATACACAGTGGTAAATCCGATTTTGGGATCCTTTTTCTTTACCAGCCGATGTAATTCGTCGGTCGAAAGATGTTCCCGAGTCTCCAGAAAGGTTCGCAGAATCGTATCGCGCTGTTCCGTATGTTTTAAGCCTACCCGCTTGAGGTGGCGATGTAGAATCGCTTGCGCTTCGCGGATCATTTCCCGCGAAATGGTAGGCTGATCGTCAATTCGTTTTTGCAACATGAGTTCTGCCGGTCTCAAGCGCCAGGGTCAGAAAACGCTCAGCATCCGCTCTGGTTCTGATCCAGTTTAAGTTACCATCCCGAGCGGTCATCAAATGATACTGGCCTTTGGGAATCGCGCCAACCCATCTGCCCATCGCCAATCTTGAAAATGAAATTGAATTTCATTTTCAAGTTCCACCATCCTAGAAGCGAGATTTTCGGCTGTCAAGCGAGGCAGTTCACGATTCTGTCACACAGGAGCCAAATTGGCCGATTGTCTTGGAGAGCAGCTGGCCCTAAAATCGAACCTCCCCAATGGCTACTTCGGCAATACCCGCCATTCGTCCGCGCTCCAATTTTCCATTGCGGCGCTGGATTGCGTTTTTCTTGAGTGTCTGCTTGCTCGCAACCTTCGCTGCGATCGGCTGGGCGTACCTTCTGGCGCACAGTGCCCTGCCCCAACTGGATGGCACCATGCAAGTGCGTGGTCTGTCGACGCAGGTAACAGTTACACGAGATGCGCATGGCGTTCCCACCATTGAAGCCTCGAATCTGAAAGATCTATTTTTCGCTCAGGGTTATGTCACTGCCCAGGATCGACTGTGGCAGATGGATCTGATGCGACGCTTTGCGGCGGGGGAACTCGCAGAAATCCTGGGCGACGATTTTCTCAAACATGATCGCGAGCAAAGGATCCTGGGCTTGCGGGTTGCCGCACAGAAAGCAATTGAAATCGCGTCGGATGCAGACCGGTCCCGCTTCGAGGCGTACGCGCAAGGAGTGAACACGTATATAGAGTCACATCGTGACCGGTTGCCCCTGGAATTTCGTATTCTGCATTACTCACCGCGCTTATGGACTGCGGAGGATTCCTCGTTGATCGCCGCCCAAATGGTGAAAGATCTTAACCATGGCCCTTATAAGCATGCGCTGACGCGCGAGAAAATTCTGGCCAAGCTGGGTCCGGAATTGACTGCAGACCTGTATCTGAATTCTTCCGTACACGATCATCCGCCAACTATGTCTCGTCCTCACGTCCCGAAAAACCGCGAAGACGGGAAAATGACTCCGGAAGGGGCTGGCTCCGCCACCGATGAAGTCCCGATACCAGCGGCTTTCGGATTTTCGTCTATCGCGGCTTTGGATTCGGATCAGCCGCCGGCGGTCGGCTCCAACAACTGGGTAGTCTCTGGGACGCATACGGTTTCAGGCAAGCCGCTACTATCGAATGACATGCATCTTGGGCATCAGATGCCCAATCTCTGGTACGAAGCTCATTTGCTTTCCGGCAATTTTGAAGCAGCAGGTGTAACCCTTCCAGGCGTGCCTTACGTGATCGTCGGGCACAATCAGCGGATCGCATGGGGATTTACCAATGTCGGACCAACCGTGGAAGATGTGTACGTAGAGACTTTCAACCGCGACGGACAATATCTCACCCCCGAGGGCTGGAGAGAACCGCAGCATCGTCGCGAAGTGATCCACCGCAAGGGACAACCAGACATGTCGATGGACGTTGTTCTAACCCGCCATGGGCCCATCATCAGTGAACTAGTACCCGGAGAAACTCGCCAGTTGGCTCTTCGCTGGATGTTATACGAAGGCACTCGCAATCCATTTTTTGAAGTGAATTCAGCACAGAATTGGGAGCAATTCCGGCGCGCATTTTCCAAATTCGACGCTCCAGGACAAAACGTAGTTTATGCGGACGTGGATGGAAATATTGGCTACCAATCGACGGGAAAAATTCCTATCCGCGCTTCCGGGGATGGCAGCCTGCCCGAAAACGGCAGTGACAATTTGCACGAGTGGACTGGATACATCCCATTTGAAAAGCTGCCAAGTACCTTCAATCCCCCTTCCGGTATTATCGCGACGGCCAACAGCCGAATCACGCCCGATGGATACCCTTACTCCATCAGCACTGGCTGGGAGGCACCCTGGCGGTCGGCTCGTATATATAGTCTGCTGGAATCAGGCAAGAAGTTTTCGGCAGCTGACATGCTCGAATTACAAAGTGACATCTATTCGGAATTCGAACACTATTCGGCGGAGCGCCTCGTGTACAGCGTGGATCATGCCAAGAATCCATCTCCGCGCGTGCGGCAGGCCGCGGAGATATTGCGACGCTGGGATGGACGCATGAGCGCGGATTCGCCGGCGCCCACCATCGCAGCTCGGGCTCGGACCCAACTCACCCGCCTTGTGCTGGAACCCAAACTGGGCAAGGCTCCGAAGGACCCGCATGAGCTGGACGCCACGCTAAACTGGCGGAGCTATCGTTGGCCGATGCAGTCAGTGTGGTTGGAAAATGTAATAAGTCAGCGTCCCGCGCGTTGGCTCCCCAAGAAATATGCGAATTTCGATGAGGTTCTGACCGCCGCACTGGACGCCGCGATCAGCGAGCCTGATGCAGATCGGGATCTTAACTCCTGGAAGTGGGGGAAATTCCACCCTGTAGAAATACAGCATCCGATTCTGGGCAGAATTCCGCTAGTGAAGCATTGGAGCGGCCCGGGAGTGCGGGAGCAATCGGGCAGCGGATTCGCGGTGAAGGCAGTAACACGGGACCACGGCCCATCGGAGCGCATGACCGTGGACCTTTCCAACTTTGATCAATCCACGCTGAACCTGGTGACTGGACAGGCAGGCAATTTCCTCAGTCCATTTTATATGGATCAATGGAACGCGTGGTACCAGGGCTACACCTTTACTTTGCCATTCTCTCCCGCAGCGGTCGAGAGGACTCGGAGCCATCGACTGGTACTGGAGCCAATGAATTAGTCGGTACCTCGGCTGACGAGGAAGTCGACGCCCTTCTTCAATCCACCAGCTTCACGTCAACCGCCTGACCCAGGATGTCGATCTGGACGCTCTGCAGCTTGTCGGTGGTTGTGTCGTAAATTCGAAGTTCGCCCTGTTGAACCACGTAAACCACATTGCGGTTCGTAATGGGTTGGAGGCCGGTTACGTCTCCGTTGTCCGGCGGAACTACCACGCTGGAATTGCTGGTGTTGAAAATGGAGAGACAACCACGAACTTCCCCTGGATTGCTGCCGCTAGCGGGAATGTTGATGTTGGTGCACGCCCCTGCGCCAATGAAGATCTGCCCGTTCGCGCCCAATTCCATCCGATCATGATCACCATCGGTGATCAAAGCGGACCCTGTGATCGTCATGGAAGTCAGATCGATGGCGTCTAACATGCCGCAAGTAGTCGCCGCAGTGCCGGAACCGCAGGCTGTCCCCGGGGGTGTTCCCGCCACGTAAAGAGTGCTGCCACTCAAAAGACCAATGGTGGCGGCATCCACTGGGATATTCGCTCCGGGAGTGTTCGTATTCAGATCGAACACGGTCACGCTGGCTGCGGCGCCCCCGCATTCTAGACCGCAATTCAGGATGTAGGCTGTGCTGTCATCACTGCTGAAAGTAGCCCACACCGGATGATCGAAAGCAGCAGAATCCTGGACAACGGTCCGAGGATCAGCATTTGTGCCGATCAAACTGGGGGCAATTACCGTGACTGTGTCAGCACGGTCTCCAAATGCAAGGATACGATTACCATTGTGGCTTCCGACGATGGTGCGTGCTCCCGATACAGGAAGGGTGGCAGATATAGTTCCCGTCGATAAGTTCAATACTTCGACCGCACCCGGAGACTGTCCCACGACCGTAGTGGTGGACACGGCGGCATAGGCAGTCAGATTATCTGAGCCGACGACCAGGCTGTCGCTGAAACCCGGCAGCGTGATCGAGGGCGCTGCTCCACTGCCAGACTGCACAAGAGCCTCCGTTGCGTTATCGATAGCGGTCAGGACGTTGTTGGAAGCGCTGAATACCAACGTGAATTTCTTATTCGGAGACAGCACCATAATTCCGGGATTGGGGTTCGCACCCTGGAGATTGACTACGGAGCCCGGAAGCTTGTCCTGCAATGCGTCCACGATCTCGAGAAGCGGAGTGGTACCTCCAGTGGAGAGAGGACGCAGAGGGTTGGAGACGAAGGCACGAAACTTCAAACCGCTCGTGCTTCCCTGGCTGCTGCTGGACGAACTGTTATAACTTCCACAGGAAAGCAGGGCCACACTGGTAGCAACAAGGGCAGCAATGGTAATCGAGGTTCGTCTCAAACCTGGGACTCCGAAGAGAAAGAGGGACAAAGATTTAGATGCAAAGAAGCGGATTATAGCAGAGCTTCTGTGGTGAATTTATGATGCACCTATGATGCAAAACTCGCATTCATCTTGTATTCTCAAACATAATGGCCGGTGATCTCCTCGCTCGTCTAAAAAAATCCCCTGTCTTGTGCGATGGCGCGATGGGTACGCTGCTCTACGCCAAAGGGATTTTCATCAATCGCTGCTACGACGAACTGAACGTCTCCCAACCCGACTTGATACGTGGGTTACATCACGAATATCTGCAGGCTGGCGCCGAGATCATCGAAACTAACACCTTCGGGGGAAATTCCTTTCGGCTGGCTCGCCATGGCATGGAGAACCGGGTCCGCGAAATCAATCTTGCTGGGGCACGCCTGGGTCGCGAAGCTGCCAAAAGTTTCGACGTCTGGGTTGCGGGGTCGGTTGGTCCGCTGGGAATTCGCATTGAACCTCTGGGCAAAACTTCTTATGAGGAAGCTCGCGACGCTTTCCGCGAACAGATCGCAGCGCTGGTCGAAGGTGGCGTCAACCTACTTGTGCTGGAGACTTTTGGGTACCTCGAGGAGTTGCATCAAGCAATCCTGGCGGCGCGGGAGGTAAACCCTTCTATCCCCGTAGTCGCCCAGGTGACGATAGACGAGGACGGAAATTGTCTTGACGGTTCTACGCCGGAAACATTCACACCCAGGCTCGAGGAATGGGGGGCCGATGTGATTGGCTGCAATTGCAGCGTAGGACCAGTCGCCATGCTGGATGCAATCGAGCGCGTTCGTGCGCTCACTTCCCTACCGCTTTCGGCGCAGCCCAATGCCGGTATACCTCGATCGGTGGAAGGCCGGAACATCTATCTTTGTTCGCCGGAGTATATGGCCAGCTACGCGCGCAAGTTTGTGGCTGCCGGGGTCCGGCTAGTCGGCGGTTGTTGCGGATCCACGCCAGAACACATCAGGGTAATGAAGGCAGCGTTGCGAGCAAGCGAGGCACGCTCCAAGGTGGTCGCAGCCAGCGCATCAGGTGCCGTGCCAACGCCTCCTCCGTCCCCTGCCTTGCCATTGGAAAAGCGTTCCAAACTAGGCGCGAAACTTGCCGCGGGCGAATTTCTGACCATGGTGGAGATTGTTCCTCCCAAGGGAACCGACATCCGTAAAGAACTCGAAGGTGCCCGCTTCCTGAAATCCGTGGGCGTAGATGGCATCAATATTCCAGACAGTCCTCGAGCCTCGGCGCGGATGAGCAATCAAGCATTATCCCTGCTGGTCCAGCAACAGGTCGGTATCGAAGCAGTCCTGCATTACACCTGCCGAGATCGCAATGTGCTTTGTATTCAATCCGACCTGCTGGGGGCAGCAGCGACCGGCATTCGCAACCTTATCTGCATCACCGGTGATCCACCAAAAATGGGCAACTATCCCGACGCGACGGCAGTTTTTGACGTGGACGCAATCGGCCTGGTGAATATCGTGCAAAATCTGAACCGCGGACTCGACATCGGCGGCAATCCCATTGGTGTGGGAACAAGCTTTGTGATCGGAGTAGGCGCCAATCCCGGTGTCCCGAACCTTGACGAAGAAATCCGGCGCTTTGAATACAAAGTGGAAGCGGGAGGGGAATACGCGGTCACGCAACCGGTATTCGATTTGTCCTTGCTGGAGACTTTCCTTCGGCACATCGAACATTGCCGCATTCCAGTGGTCGCCGGAATTTGGCCGCTGGTAAGCGTACGCAATGCGGAGTTCATGAAGAATGAACTTCGGGTCTCGGTTCCGAACTCCATACTGGACCGTATGGCCCGGGCTAAAACTCCAGAGGCCGCCCGGGAGGAGGGGATCGCCATCGCGCGCGAAATGTTAGTCGCGGTGCGCGGCATGGTGCAGGGTGCGCAGATCAGCGCTCCTCTGGGACGGTACGCCTCGGCGGTGGATGTTTTGGAAGCTTTGGGTTCTTCCCGTCCTGCAACTGCCTGATTCCTCAAAGCTTCCCTACCGATAGATTTTCACTGGACACACCTTCCATCCAAGTGAGTAGAATGTCCTTAGGAGCGGACGGTTTGGCGAAATTTGAAGATTGCCTTCAGCGGCTGGAGAAAATTGTTCAGGAATTAGAAAAAGGGGAAGTGCCGTTGGAGAAATCCTTAACCTTGTTTGAGGAAGGCATGCAGCTTTCCGCCTCTTGCCGCCAGGAATTGGAAGCGGCGGAGGGCAAAGTGGAAATCTTGCTGAAGCAAAACGGTAAGCTCCAGGCCGAACCCTTCGAGTCTCTGACTGAAAAGGCTCCGGGCCGCAAATAAAAGCGCCCGGTGCCTGCGTCGTCGTTCTTTAACTGCTGCGCCGTTATCACTTTGCTGAAGCGGACGCAGCCTGAAACACCGCCGACGGTGAACATTCAGAGGGAAATATGAAGTCTAGTGTTGTTCTCCTCCAAGTCGATCCGGTAATCGCACAGTCTCTGACCGCCTCGTTGCTTAGTTCATTTCGATCTGTCCATGCTGTCCGGTCAATGGACGAATTGCGGACCAGCATCCTGAAACATCGGGCTAAGGTTGTCATCCTGGACATGGAATTGGCCTCGCTTCCCGAAGTCGAGCGGCTCTCTCATGAGTTCCCAGGGCTCAGCGTGGTTTGTACGCACCGTCTGGCGGACGAAGAAATGTGGACCGCCGCATTGAGTGCCGGAGCCTCCGACATTTGTCCCACTTACGACACCCACAGCATCTTGAACGCGGCAATCCGGAATTCCCGTCGCGCGCAGTCCGCAGCCGCATAGAACCCGTGGTCAGTGATCAGTGGCCAGTTGTCAGTAACTGACTACTGAACACTGACAACTGATGTCTCCCTTCTCTCGCAATTCCCATCGCTCTTCAAATCGATGCTGAAGATTACCCCTTGTTATACTCACCGGACATGCTCACGCAGACTCTGGAGCAGGGACGTGTGCTGACCGATCGGGCGCTGGAGCAACTCCTGCCTGCGGCGACCCAATATCCATCTTCCATTCATCAAGCAATGCGTCATAGCGTCTTCGCCGGGGGGAAGCGTCTGCGCCCCATTCTTTGTATGGAAGCTGGCCGCATGATCGCGGGTTCCCTTCCCGCAGGAATCGAAGAACTC